>JBDTOB010000160.1:0-6255 GCA_039933435.1 Acidobacteriota bacterium
TCGATGCCCCGGCTGCGGAACTCGTTGATCAGCATCCGCGACAGCGCCACCGGGAAGGTCAGGTCGTAGCGCGCGTAGACCAGCAGCACGCGCTTGCCGCGGACGCGGTCGAGATAGGGAAACGGCGAAATCGGCATCCACAGCCGGCGCAGCGCCTCGAGATCGACCCGTCCGTTCAGGCTCTCGCGCACATGCTCGGTCGAGAGGCCGTCCCAGATGACGTCCGCGAAATACGGCGAGATGTGGTTGAGTGCGGCGGCGCGCACCAGCGGCTCGTGCGCCGCGGTGAGCATCGACAGGCAGGAACCCAGGCTGGTGCCGAGGATGCCGATCGACTCATAGCCCTGCCGCGACAGCCAGGCGATGGCGCGCCGCGCATCGAGCACCGCCTGCCGGCAGACCTGTGCCGTGCGGCCGACGTTGGCGCTGACGATGTAGTCCGCCCGCTTCAGCTCCGGCGGCATCCGCGCGTCGTGGTAGGGGAGGCTCAATCGCAGCGCGCTGATGCCGAAGCGGTTCAGCAGCTGGCAGAGCCCGACATGTCCGCCGGCGTCCGCATTCCACTGCGGCAGCACCAGCACCGCGCGGCGGCGCCCGCGTGGCGAGGCGTCGGGAAAATACCGCGCGCGGACGAGGTTGTTCTCGGCATGGGGCGTGACGATGGCGCTCGGGAAGGAGAGCCGGTCGCCGTCGAGCGTGTAGTCGTCTGTCGGCGGCAGGGCGAAGAAGCTCTCGCTTTCCGCGACCGCCCGCGAGGCCCAGGCGTCGAGCCGGTCGATCTCCGCGGCGCCGTCGGCATCGACGCCCTCCAGCCAGTCGAGCCCCCATTCGAAGGGCCGGACCAGGCGATGTTCGGCGGCCGCGGCGATGCGCCGCTCCCATCGGTGAAAGACCCTGGAGATCATGCCGCGGCTACCCGTGTGGCGCTCACGCCTGCAGCCGCGCTTCGACGGCGGCGGCCGCGCCGAGCAGGCGGACCGTGGCGCCGCGGCGTCCGACCAGCTGCAGGCTGACGGGCCAGCCGTCGCGCGTCGTGCCGGCCGGCAGCGCGATCGCCGGATGGCCGGTGATGTTGAAGAGCTGCGTCAGGCGGAGCATCACGGCCCGCACCGGTTCCTCGTGTCCGTCGAGCTCGACGCTCGCCTTGCCGATGATCGGCGCCGGGATCGGCAGCGTCGGCAGCAGCAGGGCGTCGCACCCGGCCAGAGCCGCGTCCACGGCGCGCGTCAGCACGGCGCGCAGGTGCATCGCCCGCACGTAGTCCTCGGCGAGAATGTAGCGCCCCATCTCCAGGCGCAGACGCACGCCTGGGGAGTAACGGTCGGCATGCCGCTCGAGCAGCGAGGCGTGGAACCACGACGCCTCCGGCAGCACGATGTGGAGATACACGGTGGCGGTCCAGGCGGCGCCCTCGATGCTGACGGTCTGCAGGCGGTGGCCGTCGGCCGCGAGCCCGGTGCGCGCCGCCGCCAGCGCGGCGCGCACGTCAGGGTGCAGCCGCTCGCAGAAGTAGCCCCCGGGGAGGCCGAGCACCAGCGGCCGGGGTGCCGCGGTGGCAAACGCCGGCGCGCGGCCGCAGAGCGCGTGGAAGACCGCGGCGGCGTCGCCGACGGTCCGCGCCAGCGGGCCGGGATGATCGAGGGTGGTGCTGAGCGGCACGATGCCGTCCGTTGGCACCTCGCCGAGCCCGGGTTTGAGCCCGACCACACCGCAGGCCGCCGCCGGGATGCGAACCGAGCCGCCGGTGTCGGTGCCGATCGAGGCGAAGCACATGCCTTCCAGCAGCGCCGCCGCCGCGCCGCCGCTCGATCCGCCGGCGGACCGCGACGGGTCGATCGGGTGGCGCACCGGACCGAACGCCGACTCTTCGCTGGTCGTCCCGAACGCGAACTCGTGGAGGTTGGTCTTGCCGATCACGATCGCCCCGGCCTCGCGCAGTCGCGTCACGATCGGCGCGTCGTGGGCCGGATGCCCGGGAGGCACCGCGGAGCCGGCGGTGGTCGCGGTGCCCGCGACGTCGATCAGGTCCTTGACCGAGATCGGCACGCCGTGGAGCGGGCCGCGATACTGGCCGCTGGCAATGGCGCGTTCAGCGGCCGCGGCCTCGGCGAGCGCCGAGGCGCGCATGACGGTGATGAACGCGTTCAGCTCGGGGCGGGCCTCGATGCGATCGAGGCACGCACGGGTGAGCTCGACGGGCGAGAGCGCGCGGCTCTGCAGCAGCGGTGCCACCTCGGCGATCGATCGGCGGTCCGCGGCGGTCATTCCGTCGTCTCCACCGCGTCGGCGGCGCCGGCTGCTCCCGAGGCGGTGCCGGCCGCGGCCGCCTCGGCGTCACGCGCGATCCGGTCGGCCTCGCGCAGCGCCGTCGTCGATTGTGCCAGCGACTCCAGCAGCGGCTTGAGCGCCGGGAGCGCCCGGCGCTCCGCATCGGCGCACGCGCCCCGCAGCCACGCCTCCACCTGTGTCTGCGATCGGTGATCCATCGTCAGAAGACTCCACGCGCCGGGATGGTAAGCTGATGGCGCGACAGGCCGGGCGCAGAAACGCGGTTCCTCCGGCGCCAGCATCAGATTACCGTACGCCGTCGGCGCATCACCACGTCAATAGCCGCTTCGCGACGCGGTTCCGAGGCCACCCACGGTCCATGCGACATACGAAGATCATCGCCACGGTCGGACCGGCATCCGCCGCATCCCCGATTCTGGACGCCCTGGTGGCGGCCGGGGTCAACGTGTTTCGCCTCAATTTTTCCCACGGGACCCACGATTCCCACGCCGCGGTGTTCGAGGCCATTCGCCGGGCCTCGCGCCAGGCCGGCAGCCACGCCGCCATCCTCCAGGACCTCAGCGGACCGAAGATTCGCACCGGCCCTGTGGCCGGCGGCGGCACGTTCCAGCTCAGGCCCGGCGAGGCGCTGCGGGTCGCGGTCGGCGACCAGCCGTCGGCCGACGGCTGCATCTTCACCGTCTACGCGCCGCTCATCGACTCGGCGCGCCCGGGCGATCGGCTCTTCCTCGACGATGGCCGGCTGGAACTGCTGGTCACGGGGCGGACCCGCGAGGAGCTGACGACGGTGGTCGTCTCGGGCGGGCCGCTCGGCGCGCACAAGGGGATCAACGCGCCCGGGGTGGCGCTGCCGGATTCGTCAGTCACCGAGAAGGACGCCGACGACCTGCGCTTCGGGCTGGCGCTGGGGGTCGACATGGTGGCGCTCAGCTTCGTCCAGACCGAAGCCGACGTGCGCACGGCCAGGGACGTGATGCAGGAGGCCGGCCGGCAGGTGCCGGTGATCGCGAAAATCGAGCGGCCTGCCGCGGTCGCCAACCTCGCGGCGATCCTCGCGGTGGCCGACGGCGTGATGGTAGCGCGCGGCGATCTCGGCCTCGAGATGCCGCTCGAGCAGCTGCCGGGTGTCCAGAAGCAGATCGTCCGCAGCGCCCGGGCGCTTGGCCGTCCGGTGATCCTGGCGACGCAGGTGCTGGAGTCGATGCGGGTCGATCCCCGGCCGACCCGCGCCGAAGTCAGCGACGCCGCCTACGCGGTGGATCAGGGGGTTGACGCGATCATGCTCGCCGGCGAGACCGCCTCGGGGGCCTACCCGGTGCGCTCGGTCGAGACGCTGGCGGCGATCATCGAGAACGCGGAATCGATGCCGGCCGAAGACCGGGTGATGCCGGCGATGGATCCGGCCAACACCCGCCACAGCCGCGCGCTGTGCGAAGCGGCGCTCACCCTCGCGGCCACGGACGAGGCCGATGCCATCGTCGCCGTCACCCGCGGCGGCAAGACGGCGCGGCTGCTCTCGGCGCTGCGGCCGCCGACGCCGGTGTTCGCCGCCACCGCCAGCGAGCGGGTGGCGGGCACGCTCGCCCTCTACTGGGGCGTCGTGCCCGTGCTGACCGAGGATCGCGACATCGCCCGACTCGAGCGTCTGCTGATCGAGCGGTCCATCCTGCCGCCCGGCGCGGTCGTGGTGTTCGTGAACGTCAGCGCCGACGTCAGCCAGATGGACGCAAACTTCGTCAATGTGCAGCGGATCGGCTGAGCCCCCGGGGGGGCGCGATCAGCCTTCGAGATGGGCCTTCAGGGCCGCCATCGAGATGTGCCAGCCGCGCTCGATGACGGCGTAGTAGCGCCGGAAGCGTGGCGCGTCCTCGAAGCCCGACTGCCGCACCCGCAGCCGGCAGGCATCGTCCTCCCGCGCGCACTCCACCTGCAGCGCCATCGGGCCGATCGGATCGGTGTCGGGCGGTATCCACCAGGCATCGGCGACGAACAGTTCCCGGCCGGGCCGGTGCTCCATCACGATCCCGTAGAACACCCCGCCGAGCCGCCCGAGCACCGGGTCGGCTTCGGCGGTTGGCGACCATTCGACCGCGTAGATGCCGAGCGGCCGCGGCGTGGTAACCGAGCGCAGCGTCAACCACCAGGTGGCGAGCGCCTCGGGGTCGAAAAAGGCCTCGAGCACCCGATCCGGCGAGGCGCGGATGAGGATGGCGTGATCGAAACCGGAGTACTGAGGCGGGGCGGGGACGGCGGCCATGATCTGCGGGATCCTACCGGCTGGCCCGCCGGCGAGTAAAGCAGCTATGCTGGATCGCATGGATGCCGTCGGAGAGCCGCAGCCGCAGGCGGATGAGTCGTGGGACGAACACTATCGCGACGAGCGGGACGCCGCCTACCTCTACCGCGCCCTTGCGGCGGTCGAGACCACGCCGCACCTCCGGGAGCTGTTCGACAAGCTGGCGATCGTCGAGGACAAGCATGCCAGCCGGTGGGAGGAGCTCTTTCGCGCCAGCGGACGGCCGCTCCCGCCCTACCGGACGGCGACGCGAACGCGGCTCCTGGCCTGGACCGCGCGGCGCTTCGGGACGTCGGTGGTCCTGCCGATGATGCTCGCCGAGGAGGGGCGCGAGGTGCAGGCCTACCTCGGGATGGCGCGCGAGGCCGGCCATCGCGACACCCACGCCGCCGCGATCGAGATTGCCAACGACTCGGCGGTGCATGCCCGGTCGCTGGCGGAGGCGATGGGCCGCGACGGCGAACCGTGGCACGTCGGCGGCTCCGGCGGCTACCTGCGGAGCGTGGTCTACGGCTTCAATGACGGGCTGACGGCCAACTTCGGGCTGGTGGCCGGCATACTGGGCGCCGACGTCGCCCCGCACATCGTCATCATCAGCGGGGTCGCCGGGGCGATCGCCGACGCGCTGTCGATGGGGGCGAGCGGCTACCTCGCTGCCAAGAGCGAAGCGGAGGTGCACGCGCACCAGATCGACATCGAGCGGCAGGAACTGAAGCTGATGCCGGATCTCGAGGAGGAAGAGCTCGCGATCATCTACGAGGCCAAGGGGCTGACCGCCGAGCGCGCCAGGGAAACCGCCCGCGCCATCATGGAAGACCCGCCGAAAGCGCTCGACACCATGGTGCGCGAGGAGCTGAACATCCATCCGGCGGAGCTCGCGCCGCTGCGGGACGGACTGGTGACCGGCACGGCCACGGCGATCGGCGCCTTCATTCCCATCGTCCCGTTCTTCTGGCTCGAGCACTGGACGGCGGTGTGGACGTCGCTGGTGCTGAGCATGACCGCCCATTTCGCCATCGGCGCCGCCCGCAGCCTGTTCACCGGGCGGGGCATCTGGAGCAGCGGCCGCGACATGTTCGTCGTCGGCTTCGGCGTCGCGGCGATCGGCTACCTGATCGGCGAGCTGGTGACGCGCCTGTTGTAACGGCCGCCCTACGGTGTGGCGGTCTTGCGGAGGGTCTGGACGTAAGCGACCACCGCCCAGAGCTGCTCCTTGGTCAGGTCTTCCTTCACCGCCGGCATCTTCGGCTTCTTCCGCCCGTTCCACGCCTTGTAGAAGACGACGCCGTCGGGGTTGCGCGAGGCGCGCTTCGCGGTGGTGAGGTCCATGTCCTCGGCCGCATCGGGATCGGCGTCAGGGCCGTCTCCCTTGCCCTGCGGACCGTGGCACTTCTGGCATTTCTCCTTGAAGGTCGCCTTGCCCGAGGCGATGACCTTCGCGTCCACGGTCAGCGGGTTCTTCAGCGTCTGCGCCTCGGGAGGAAGATCCCACCCGCTCTTGGACGCCGGCTGCTGTGCCGCGGGCATCGCCGCCAGGCCGAGGACGGCCGTCGAGAATGCCAGCGCCATCCATCCGCTCTTCCGCCCCATCATCTGCATCGCTCCTCCGCGCCTGTGGCCGCTCCTGCGGTGTGCAGAAGATGATACAGTTTTTTGGTGAACGACGACCA
>JBDTOB010000161.1:0-6190 GCA_039933435.1 Acidobacteriota bacterium
GCGGTGCGGCACAACGGGCAGGCTGTCATGGCCAGCGACGGTCAGGTGACGTTCGGCGACACCGTGGTCAAGCAATCGGCGCGCAAGATTCGTCGCCTCTACAACGACCGCATTCTCGCCGGCTTTGCCGGATCCGCGGCCGACTCGTTCGCGCTGTTCTCGCGCTTCGAGGCCAAGCTGGAGCAGTACCGCGGCAACCTCGAGCGCTCGGCCGTCGAGCTCGCCAAGGACTGGCGCACCGATCGTCTGCTGCGCCGCCTCGAGGCGATGCTGATCGTCATGGATCCGCAGTCGACGTTCCTGCTCTCCGGCACCGGCGATTTGATCGAGCCGGACGACGGCATCATCGCGATTGGGTCGGGGGGCGCGTATGCGCTGGCGGCGGCCAAGGCGCTGGCTCTCCATACCGCGCTCGACGCCCGGGCGATTGCCTCGCAGGCGATGGAAATCGCCGCCGGTATCTGCATCTATACCAACGCCCGGCTGACGATCGAGTCGCTCTGAACGCATGGCTATTTATCTTCCCGAGAGCACCGCGTCGACGACCGAGGCGCTGACTCCGCGCCAGATCGTCGCCGAGCTCGACAAGCACGTGATCGGCCAGGCGATGGCCAAGCGCGCCGTCGCCATCGCGCTGCGCAACCGCATGCGCCGGCAGCAGCTGCCCGCTGACGTCGCCGAGGAGATCGCGCCGAAGAACATCCTGATGATCGGCCCGACCGGCGTCGGCAAGACCGAGATCGCGCGCCGCCTGGCGCGGCTGGCCCAGTCGCCGTTCATCAAGGTCGAGGCGTCGAAGTTCACCGAGGTCGGCTACGTCGGGCGCGACGTCGAATCGATGGTCCGCGATCTGGTGGAGCTCGGCGTCGACATGGTGCGCGAGGAGCGCCTCGTCGAGGTTCGCGAGCGGGCGCGGCAGGCGGCCGAGGAGCGGGTGCTCGATCTGCTGCTGCCGCCGCTGCCGGCGGCCGACGCCCACGACGATCAGGCGGCCTCCATCCGCGAGCAGGCGCAGCGGACCCGCGAGAAGCTCCGCGACCAGCTCCGCGCCGGCCGTCTCGATCACAAGCAGGTCGAGATCGAGGTGCGCGAGAAGGGCTTCCCGTCCTTCGAGATCATCGCCGGCAGCTCCGTGGAGGAAGTCGACATCAACATGAAGGACATGCTGCCCGGCCTCTTCCAGGGGCGCACCCGGAAGCGCACGCTGCGCATTCCGGAGGCGCTCCAGGCGCTGACCCAGGAAGAGGAGCACAAGCTGGTGGACATGGACAGCGTCGCCCGCGCCGCGGTCGACCGGGTGCAGCAGGCGGGCATCATCTTCATCGACGAGATCGACAAGGTCGCCGGCCGCGAGGGCAGCCAGGGGCCGGACGTCAGCCGCGAGGGGGTGCAGCGGGACATCCTGCCGATCGTCGAAGGCACCACCGTGAATACCAAGCACGGCATGGTCAAGACCGACCACATCCTGTTCATTGCCGCGGGGGCGTTCCACGTCTCGAAGCCGTCCGACCTGATCCCGGAGCTGCAGGGCCGCTTCCCGATTCGGGTCGAGCTCGAGGCGCTCGGCCGCGAGGACTTCGTCCGCATCCTCACCGAGCCGAAGAGCGCCTTGATCAAGCAGTACACCGCGCTGCTCTCGACCGAAGGGGTGACGATCCGCTTCACCGCGGGGGCGATCGAACGGATTGCCGACTTCGCCGCGCGGGTCAACGACCGCACCGAGAACATCGGCGCCCGGCGGCTCCATACCGTGATGGAGCGACTGCTCGACGAGATCTCGTTCGAGGCGCCGGATCTCTGTGACAAGTCGGTCACCATCGACGAGCCCTACGTCGACCGGATGCTCGCCGACATCGTCGGCAACGAAGATCTGTCGCGCTACATCCTGTGATGCCGCGGGCCTGGCGCGTCGTGCTGATCGGATCGCTGGCGGTCGTGGGTGCCTGCGGCAAGAAAGGGGCGCCGCTGGCGCCGCTGCGGCTGGTGCCCGCCGCGCCGACCGCGCTCGAGGCCCGGCGTGCCGGGGACGAGGCCCGGCTGCACTTCGTCCTGCCCCCCGGCAATCTCAACGGTGGCGGCCCGAGCGTGCTCGATCGGGCGCAGATTTATGCGGTGACGCTGGCGCCGGGGATGGCGGCGCCGCCGAACCGCGAGCTGCTGACGCCGGCGTACCTGGTGGGGACCGTGGCGGTGAAGCCGCCGCCGGTCGAGGACGAGCCCGCCGCCGCGGATGCGCCGCCGGACCCGCGGCCGTCGGCCGGGGATCCGGTGACCTTCGTCGAGCCGCTCGGCGCCGCACAGCTGGAGGCGACCGCCGCCCCCACCGGCAAGGGCGGGAAGGGTGCGGACCCGGCGACGCGCGCCCGCGCCGCGGCGGCGAGCCTGGTGACCGCGGCGCTCGCGACCGTGCCCGCGGCCAGCGCCAGCGCGGTGACGGCCGCGGTCACCGGCGCGATGCCGGGGTCGGGCCCGGCGGCGGTCGCGGCGTCGTTTGCCGTGGCGGCCTCCGCGGCGGTCACCGCCGCCATCCCCACGCACGCGGTGCGGATCTACGCGGTGCAGGGGATGACGAAGAAGGGCCGGGCGGGGCAGCCGTCCACCCGCGTCGAGCTGCCGCTCGTGCCGGCGCCGCCGGCCCCGGGGGCGGTGCTGGCGACGGTCACGGAAACGATGATCGCGGTGACCTGGACGGGGGAGGCCGACGCCGCGGCCGCGGGACGCGAGTTCAACGTCTATACCCGCGACGGCCAGAGCCCGCTGAACGCCGCGCCCCTGGCAGCGCCGCCGTTCGAGCGTCCCGGTGTTACCTGGGGCACCGAGGAGTGCTTCGTCGTCCGAGCCGTCGAGAAGGTGGGCGCGGCGGCGATCGAGAGCGAGCCGTCGCCGCCGGCCTGCGTGACGCCGCGCGACACCTTCCCGCCGGCGGCGCCGAAGGCGGTGTCGATCGTCGCCGGCACCGGGACCATCAACCTCAGCTGGGACGCCAGCACCGAGGCGGATCTGGGGGGGTATCTGGTGCTGCGCGGCGAGGCGGCCGGCGGGCCGCTCGTCCCGCTGACGCCCGCCCCCGTGGCGGCCACCAATTACGAGGACACGGCGGTCCGCCCCGGGGTCCGTTACGTCTATACGATCGTGGCGGTGGACAAGGCCACACCGCCCAACCAGAGCGCACCGTCCGACCGCGTCGAGGAAACCGCGCGCTGACGCGGCGCGCCGGCGGTGTTACGCTGCTCAGGAACGCAGCCGACGGGCTGTCGCACAGTCCACCTCGGGAACGCAGTCGCAGGGCTGCTCGGGAGATTGCCATGAAGCTCTTCATCGATTCGGGAAACCTCAAGGAGATCGAAAGCCTCGTCCCCCTCGGCATCATCGACGGCATCACCACCAACCCGTCGCTGCTGGCCAAGGAAGGCGGGGACTACAAGCAGATCCTCAAGCGCATCTGCCAGGTCGTCAAGGGACCGACCAGCGCCGAAGTGGTCGCCACCGACGCCGACGGCATGATTCGCGAAGGGCGCGAGCTCGCCGCCATCGACGAGCACATCGTCGTCAAGGTGCCGTTCACGCGCGACGGCGTCAAGGCCTGCAAGACCCTGGCGGATGAGGGCAAGCGCGTCAACGTGACGCTGATTTTCTCGCCGACCCAGGCGCTGCTGGCCGCGAAGGTCGGGGCCACCTACGTCAGCCCGTTCGTCGGCCGGCTCGACGACATCGCGACGTCGGGCATGCACCTGATCGAGGAGATCGTCGAGATCTTCGAGAACTACCAGTTCGCCACCGAGATCCTCGTCGCCTCGGTGCGGCACAACATGCATATCGTCGAGGCGGCGCGGATGGGCGCGGATATCTGCACCTGCCCGACCAAGGTGATCGAGGGGATGTTCAACCATCCGCTGACCGACATCGGTCTCGCGCGCTTCCTGCAGGACTGGGAAAAGGCCCAGGCGGTCGCGGCGTCGAAGTAGCCTGACGCGCCGTAGGCCGCATATGAGCACACGCACCGATCTGGAGGCGCTCGAGCGCCGCGCCGAGCTGGGCGGCGGCGAGGCGCGGCTGCGCCGGCAGCACGAGGCCGGCAAGCTGACCGCGCGCGAGCGCATCGATCTGCTGTTCGATCCGGACAGCTTCCAGGAGATCGACAAGCTGGTCACCCACCGCTGCCGCGACTTCGGCATGGAGGAGCAGATTGTCCCCGGCGACGGTGTCGTCGCCGGGCAGGGCCGGGTCGACGGCCGGCCGGTCTACGCGTTCGCGCAGGACTTCACCGTGTTCGGCGGCTCGCTGTCGGAGACCAACGCCGCGAAGATCGTCAAGATCATGGATCTCGCGGTCAAGATGGGCGCCCCGGTGGTCGGCCTCAACGACTCCGGCGGGGCGCGCATCCAGGAGGGGGTGCTGTCGCTCGCCGGCTACGCCGACATCTTCCTGCGCAACACCCTCGCCTCGGGGGTGATCCCGCAGATCTCGGCGATCATGGGGCCGTGCGCCGGCGGCGCGGTCTACTCGCCGGCGATCACCGACTTCACCATCATGGTCGAGGGCACGAGCTACATGTTCGTGACCGGGCCGGACGTGGTCCGCACCGTCACCCATGAAGAGGTCACCAAGGAAGAGCTCGGCGGGGCGATGGCTCACAACGCCACCAGCGGCGTGGCGCACTTCGCGGTGCCGGACGATCGCGAGTGTCTGCGGCTGATCCGCGAGCTGCTCGGCTACCTGCCCGGCAACAACGTCGACGATCCGCCGCGGCAGGAGACCGCCGATCCGTCGGATCGTGAAGACGAGGCGCTCGATCGGCTGATCCCGGATTCCCCCAATCACCCCTACGACATGCACGACCTGGTGCACGCGGTGTTCGACGACGGGGTGTTCCTCGAGGTCCACCGCCACTTCGCCAGGAACATCATCGTCGGCTTCGCGCGGCTCGGCGGACGGTCGGTGGGGATTGTCGCCAATCAGCCGGCGCACCTCGCCGGGACGCTCGACATCGACGCCTCGGTGAAGGCGGCGCGGTTCGTGCGGTTCTGCGATGCCTTCAACGTGCCGCTCATCACCTTCGAGGACGTCCCCGGGTTCCTGCCCGGGACGCGGCAGGAATTCGGCGGCATCATCCGCCACGGCGCCAAGCTGCTCTACGCCTTCGCCGAGGCGACGGTGCCGAAGCTGACGGTGATCACCCGCAAGGCCTACGGCGGCGCCTACTGCGTGATGTCGAGCAAGCACCTGCGCACCGACGTCAATTTCGCCTGGCCGAGCGCGGAGATCGCGGTGATGGGGCCGGAGGGGGCCGTCAACATCCTCTACAAGCGCGAGATCGACGCCGCCGCCGATCCAGAGGCGGCGCGGGCCAGGCGCGTCGCCGAGTTCACCGAGAAGTTCGCCAATCCCTTCGTTGCCGCGTCGCGCGGCTTCGTCGACGAAGTGATCCGGCCGCGGCAGACGCGGCCGCGCCTGATCGCGGCGCTCGCCGGGCTGCAGACCAAGCGCGATCGCAACCCGCCGAAGAAACACGGCAACATCCCGCTCTGACTCCGATGAAGATTCTGGTCGCCAACCGCGGTGAGATTGCCGTGCGGATAATCCGGGCATGCCGCGAGATGGGGATTGCCGCGGTGGCGGTGTATTCGGACTGCGACCGCGGCGCACGCCATGTGCGCGATGCCGACCAGGCGGTGCACATCGGCCCCTCCGACGCGTCGCAGAGCTACCTGCGGATCGAGGCGATCCTCGAGGCGGCGCGGCTCTCTGGCGCCGACGCCATCCATCCGGGCTACGGCTTCCTCGCCGAGAACGCGCGCTTTGCCGGCGCCTGCCGCGACGCCGGGCTGACGTTCATCGGCCCGACGCCCGAGACCATCGCGATGATGGGGAGCAAGACGGCGGCGCGGGCCGCCGCGGTGCGCGCCGGCGTGGCGGTGGTGCCGGGCACGGCGGAGCCGGTGCGGGCGGGGCTCCCGCCCGCGGACGTGGCGCGCATCGCCGGCGCTGTCGGCTATCCGCTGATGGTCAAGGCGGTCGCCGGCGGCGGCGGCCGCGGCATGCGCGCGGTGGCAGACGAGGCCTCGCTCGCGGATGCGATCCGGACGGCCCAGTCGGAGGCCGGGTCGGCGTTCGGCGATTCGGCGGTCTACTTCGAGCGCCGCCTGACCAGCCCGCGCCACATCGAGGTCCAGCTGCTCGGCGACGGCCG
>JBDTOB010000162.1:0-6091 GCA_039933435.1 Acidobacteriota bacterium
GCGGGCTGCGGGCCAGCGCCGGATCGATCTTGAGCTTGTTGTCGACGCGGCTGACCCCCGTTACCTTGGAGAGCGCCGCGGCCCGGGCGCTCTGCACCGCGGTACCGACCCGGCCGGTGAGCGTGACGACGCCGCCGGCCACCGCGACGGTGATGTGGTCGCGCTTCAGGGTCGGGCTGTCCTTCAGCCGCCCCTCGATCCGGGTGGCGAGGGCCTTGTCGCTGCCACTGGCCGTCTGCGCCGCCGCCGCTGCGGGCATCCATCCGGCCGCCATCACCACCACTACCGTCAGCCATCGCCATGAAGCCATGATCTCCCTCCCATGCCGGTGGCGGAACCGGCGCTGCGATCAGCCGCCCACGCGGGCCGCGATCATCGCCGCGATCACCTCGGCGCCATCCGTCCGCGGACGCTCGGCGGGCGGCGGTGTCCGCGCGAGGGTCTCGAGCGCCGTCCGCCAGCGTCCCTCCAGGAGCGCCGTGCGATCGATGAAGGCGCAGCGCAGCAACCGCGGCATCTCCGCCACCATCACATCGTATTCCGGGAACCGGCCGCGCGAGGTGTAGAGCATGGCGGTGCCGTTGGCGATGCACTCTGAAATGATCCCGTAGCCCGGCTTGGTCACGACCACGTCGGCCGCGGCCACGAGGTCCTCGTAGCGCATGCCGGCGTCGTAGACGGCGTTGTCGTCGAGGACATGCAGCCAGTCCGGACAGGGCGACGGTGGCTCGCGGCCGGTGACGACGACGTGCCAGCGGCCGCCGCAGTCCAGCCGCAGCGGATCGAAGGCGTCCAGGCCGTAGCCGCCGAACGAGGTCAGCACCAGTGGAGCCTGCGCCGGCAGCCCGAGGCGCCGGCGGACCTCCGCGGCCGGCACCGTCGCGTGCCGGGCCACGAAGGGGACGTCGACGAGGCGCTCAAAGCCGGCGAACCCGCCGTGGAGCGGCAGCCGCCAGCCCGCCTCGGCGTGGCCATAAGCATCGCGCATGGTCGACAGCAGTCCGGGCGCCGACGCCGCGCCGTAGGCCTCGTAGATCCAGTCCCAGGTGAAGTTCGACAGCACCACCGAGGGCACACCGGCCGCTGCCGCCGCCGCGCAGGCGAGCGGAGGAGCGTCCACCACCACCAGCCGGGCGTCGTCGCGCTCGAGCATCGCCGCCTCCGGCCGGATGCGCGCCTCGAAGCCGGCGTAGAAGTCCACCGCGGCGCGGATGGTGGCCGACTCGTCGAGGCGGACGCTGTCGATCTGGACGACGCCGGTGTCGCAGGCCCCCTCGATCAAAGTCAGCTGCGGCGCGGCGGTGCGGTCGAAGAGCCAGCGGGATGCGCTCGTCCGGGCGACGACGCGCCACCCGGGGAGCCGCGGCACGAGCTGATTGATGACCTCGATCTCCCGGGAGGCATGCCCGTAACCGTGCCCGGAAATGTAGAAGTAGATCGACGGCACGGATCAGGCGACCGTCGGGTCGGCCACGGCCACTTCCGGCAGCGCGGCCTTCAGCACGTCCTCGAGCGTCCGCGCCGGGATGAAGGTCATCTCGTCGCGCACCTCCTGCGGCAGTTCCGCGAGATCCGGCTCGTTCATCGCCGGCAGCACGAAGGTGCGGATGCCGTAGCGCCGCGCGGCCAGCGCCTTTTCCCGGATGCCGCCGACCGGCAGCACCAGGCCCGAGAGTGTGATTTCGCCGGTCATCGCGACGTCGCTGCGGACCGGGACGCCGCGCGCCGCCGAGACGATGGCGGTCGCCATCGTGACCCCGGCCGAGGGGCCGTCCTTGGGGATCGCCCCCGCCGGCACATGGACGTGGAGATCCTGCCTGCCGAGGACGTCGGGAGGGATGCCGAGCGCGTCCGCCTGCTGGCGCACGTGACTGAGCGCGGCGCGGGCGGATTCCTGCATGACGCTGCCGAGTTGCCCGGTGAGCGTGAGGTGGCCGCCGCCGCCCGGGAGCAGCACCGCTTCGATGAACAGGACGTCGCCGCCCGCCTCGGTCCAGGCGACGCCGGTGGCGACGCCGGGGCGCGACGTCCGGAAGGCGGTGTCGGATCGGAACCGCGCCGGCCCGAGGTAGTCCGGCAGCTGCGGCGCGTCCACCCCCGCGGCGTGGGCCGGCTCCGCGGCCACCCGGGCGGCGACTTTGCGGGCGATGGTGCCGATCTGGCGCTCGAGCGTGCGCACCCCGGCCTCGCGCGTGTACTCGGTGATGACGCGCCTCAGCGCCGCGTCGGTGAGGGTCATCTGTTCCGGCGCCAGCCCGTGCTCCTCGAGCTGCCGCGGCAGCAGGTACAGCCGCGCGATATGGACCTTGTCCTCTTCGGTGTAGCCGCTGAGCGGAATGAGCTCCATGCGATCGAGCAGCGCCGGATGGATGGTGCCGAGCTGGTTGGCGGTGGCGATGAAGAGGACGCGCGACAGGTCGATCGGGATCTCGAGGTAGTGATCCCTGAAGGCATGGTTCTGCGCCGGGTCGAGCACCTCGAGCAGCGCCGCCGCCGGGTCGCCCTGGACGCCGATCGAGATCTTGTCAATCTCGTCGAGCATCAGGACGGGGTTGGATGACCCGGCCGACTTCAGCGCCTGCACCAGCCGGCCCGGCATCGAGCCGATGTAGGTGCGGCGGTGGCCGCGGATCTCCGCCTCGTCGCGCACGCCGCCGAGCGAGATGCGCACGAACTTGCGGTTCATCGAGCGGGCAATCGACTGGCCGAGCGAGGTCTTGCCGACGCCGGGCGGGCCGACGAAGCAGAGAATCGGCCCCTTCATTCTGACCCCTGAAGTGACCCCGACGCCGGGCTCACCGGCGGCGCGGCGGTTCCTGAGCTTCTGGACCGCGAGATACTCGACGATCCGCTCCTTGACCTTGTCGAGATCGTAGTGATCCGCGTCGAGCACCTTCCGGGCCTCGACGGGATCGAGCAGGTCCTCGGTGCCCTTGTCCCAGGGGACGTCGAGGATCCAGTCGAGGTAGGTGCGGATCATCTGGTATTCGGGCGACGCCGGTGTCATCCGCTCCAGCCGATCGACTTCGCGCGACGCGATTGCCGCCACCGCCTCCGGCAGCGCCGCGTCGGTGACCCGCTTGCGGATCTCCGCCGACTCGCCGTCTCCCTCGCCGAGCTCGGCCTGAATCGCCTTCAGCTGCTGGCGCAGCAGATACTGCCGCTGCGCGTCGGTCATCTCCTTCTCCGCCTTCGACTCGATCTGCCCCTTGAGCTCGAGCACCTCGATTTCCCGGGACAACACCATCGACACCGCGTCGAGCTTGACCGTCAGGCTGTTCTCCTCGAGCAGCCGCTGCCGGTCCTCGGGCTTCATGTCGAGCAGGCTCGCCAGCAGGTAGGCGATGCGCAGCGGATCGTCGAGGCTCATGACCAGGGTCTTGACCTCGGGGGAGAGGCCGGTGGCCAGCGACAGCGCCCGATCGACGAGCGCCTGCAGGCGCCGCACCCGGGCGTCGATGTCGATCGAGCGCTCGGCGGGCTCGGGCAGCGGCTTGATGAGCGCCCGCAGGAAGCCGTGGTCGGACTGCAGGAACTCGGCGCGCGCCCGCGCCACCCCCTCGACCAGCACGCGGATGCCGGCCGGGCCCTTGGCCATCTGCCGGATGATCGCCACGGTGCCGACGCGGTGCAGATCATCGGGGCCGGGCTCTTCGGCGCTGCCCTGCTGGAGCAGCAGCAGCACCATGCGGTCGCCCGCCAGCGCGCGGTTCACCGCCTCGACCGACTGCGGGCGCATGACACTGAGCGGGGCGACGGTCATCGGCAGCACCACGGCCTCGCGGAGCGGCACCACGGGCAGCTCGGACGGGAGCGCCGGGGTCTGGGGAGCGTCGGTCTGGGGAGCGTCAGCCATAAAGCGGTTTACCTGCGTGTCAGGCGCGGCGCCGGCCCTTCGGCCGTCAACCACGCCGCCCGACCGGCAAGCCCGGCGATGCGCACGAGCTTGTCGAAGTCGAGACGGTCCGTATCGTCGTCCGGCGTGTGGTACTCAGGGTGCAAGCCGGTCGTGAAGAACACCGCGGGCACGTCGTGCTCGAGGAAGGGCCAGTTGTCGGAACGGCGGACCAGCCCCTGCGCGCCGCGGTCGTAGTCTTGCCGGATGGTCAGCCGGATGGTGTCGTTGGCGCGCTCGACCACGGCTGCCAGATCGGCGGAGTAGCTGTAGCCAAGCAGATGGACGACGTTGGTGCTGTCGGCGGCCGCCACTCTGGCGAAGCCCCGGAACCGCGGGTCGTCGGGATCCGGGATGTCTTCCTCGCGGCCGACCATGTCGAGATTGAAATTGGCCACCACCCGGCGCCCCGGCATCGGGGTGCTGACGTAATACTCGGCGCCGAGCGAGCCCTTCTCCTCGCCGTTCCAGAGCGCGAAGACCACGGTCCGCGCCGGCCGCTGGCCGCGCGCCGCCGCGCGCGCGAAGGCCGCGGCAATCGCGATCACCGCCGCCGTCCCCGAGGCGTTGTCGTCGGCCCCGTTGTACACCCGTCCGTCCTCATCGATGCCGTCGTGGTCCAGATGCGCGCCGACCACGACCAGTTCTCCCGGGATCTCGCGCCCTTCGATCATCGCGAGGACGTTGTGCATCAGCACCGGGGTGGCGATGACGCCAGGTGTGAGCTGCGCCCGGACCCGCCGGTGCCGCTCGAGCGCGCGGCGGACGGGGTCCGCGGCCCGCCCGGACAGCGCCGCGACCGCCACCGGCGCCGCCCGCATCGCTCCCAGCAACCGGTAAGACGCCGACCGGACCGACGTCGTCTCGGGCCAGACCCCGCGGGGGTCGGTGATGAACGTCCGGATGAGGATCAACCCGGCGGCGCCGTGCGCCCGCGCGTCGGCGAGCTTGCGATCGACGGACGCCAGCTCGCCGCGCTCCTCGGTCGAGAGCGACGCCCGTTGCTGCAGCGCCTCTGGGAGGTCATCATGGGCCAGCACGATGGCGCCGCGCGCATCGACGGCGGCGTAGTCGTCATGCCCGAGCGACGGGGCGGACAGGCCGAAGCCCGCGAGCACGACCGGCCCGGCGACCGTGAGGTCCGCGGATGCCGGCAGCGGGTAGAAGTCGGTGCCGACGGACAGATCCGCGAGCGTGTCGCCCCGGTCAGTCGTGAAGCGCACGTGTCCGCCGGTGCCGAGCCGCGGCTGGTAAACGGCCACGTCCTGAAGGTAGCCGGGTGTGGCGGGGGGCACCCCGGCGGCCCGCAGCGCCGAGACGATGAACTGCTCGGCCTCCCGGTTGCCGGCGTGGCCGACGCCGCGCCCGAACAGCTGATCGCTGGCCAGCACCGTCACGTAGCTGCGCAGCTCGACGGCGCTGATTTGCTGGAACGACGCGTCCACGGACGCGGGGATGGGCGGGGCCGGGGCAGCCGCGCCGGCCGCGAGCAGGCCGATTAGCGCAACCGTGGCACATCGCCGCAACATCGCCCGTCGAGTGTACCTTACGGGAAGCCGTCGTGGCGGCGTTCCGGGGCGGCGAGGCACGACCCGGTTACTGCTATGATGGCGGCATGTCTCTCCACGAACGTGACTTCTTCGTCGAGAAGCCCGACACCAAGCCGGGCACCTTCACCTGCACCAAATGCCGCCACCGTGACGAATACCCGGTGCGCTGGGTCGTCCGGACCAAGAAGGATCGCCTGCCGCCGGGGGCCGACGAGCGCGATCGCGCCATGTACGCCAAGCTGCGCAGCTACATGATCCGCGTCGACGACGTGCTGACGTGCAAGCGCTGCCAGCGCAAGTTCGAGATTCCCTCGCAGCAGTCGATTGTGTTCGTCGAAACCGGCCTGCCGCCGCTCGACTGGGATCCGGAGTCGGAGTCCTCGGTCGCCGACTGAGGCCCCCTCAGTCGCTTACGACTGAGGCCCCTCAGTAGACGAACGGCAGCATCCGCCACCGGACGCGGCGCCGGTAGCGCGCATAGGCGTCGCCGAAGGCCTCTGCCAGGCCGCGCTCCTCCCAGGGAATCGCCACGGCGACGTAGGCGGTGCTGACCGCCGCGAACACCGCCCGGGTGGCGGTCATGTCCGGCGCCCCGCACACCAGCAGCGCCCACCCGAAATACAGCGGATGCCGCACGATCGCGAAC
>JBDTOB010000163.1:0-6068 GCA_039933435.1 Acidobacteriota bacterium
AACGTGCACGCCTCGCTGCTGCCGGCCTGGCGCGGCGCCGCGCCCATCCATCGCGCCGTGATCGCCGGCGAGCGCGTCACCGGCGTCACCATCATGCGCGTCGTCCAGGAGCTCGACGCCGGCGCGATGATGGCCCGGGTCGAGGTGCCGATCGCGCCCGAGGCCACCAGCGTCGAGATCGAGGCGCAGCTCGCCGAGAAGGGCGCCGCGCTGCTGCTCGAGGTGGTCGAGCAGCTCGCCGCCGGCACCGCCACTGACACGCCGCAGGACCACGGCCTCGCGACCTACGCGGCCAAGATCACCAAGGCGGAGAGCCCGATCGACTGGACCCTGCCGGCCAGCCGCATCCACAACCTGGTGCGCGGGCTCCAGCCCTGGCCGCTGGCCTCCACGACCATCAACGGGCTCCGTTGCCTGATCCATGCAACGCGTGTCGAAGAAGATTCGGGCGGTGAGCCCGGAACGGTACTTCGCGCCGAGGGCGACGTGCTGCTGGTCGCCGCCGGCGCCGGCGCGCTTCGCATCCTCGAGATCCAGGCAGAAGGGCGACGGCCGGTGACGACGCGCGAGTTCCTGAGCGGTCATCGAGTGTCTGCCGGAGTGCGGCTGCCGTCATGATTGCGCCGGCACGGCAGGCGGCGTACGACGTGCTGCGGGCGGTGAACAGCGGCCGCGCCGATCTCCCCGCGGCGCTGGCCCGGAGCCGTGCCCGGATGGACGACGAGCGGGACCGGGCGCTGGCGGGGGAAATCGCGACCGGAACCCTGCGCTGGCAGGGAGCCTTCGACCTGGTGATCGGCGCCTTCGCGAAGCGGCCGCTGGCCAAGCTCGACGCCGAGGTGCTCGACGTCCTGCGCATGTCGATCTTCCAGCTCCTGCATCACGATCGCATTCCGGCGTCGGCCGCGGTCAACGATGCGGTCAACCTGGTCAGCAAGGCCGGCAAGCGCAGTGCGTCCGGCCTGGTCAACGCGGTGTTGCGGCGGGTCAGCCGCGAGCGCGGCGCGCTGCCGTTTCCGGCGCGGCCTGCCGATGCCGCCGATCGCGCGGCCGCGGTCGCCTACCTGTCGGGCGCCCTCTCGCACCCGGCATGGCTGGTCGAGCGCTGGCTGGACCGGTATGGGCTCGTCGGCGCCGAGGCCTGGGCGGCATTCGACAACAACCCCGCGGCGCTGACGCTGCGGGTCAACACGCTGCGCACGACGCGGGAGGCGCTGGCGGCGCGGCTGGCGGAGCTGGGCGTCACCACCGAGCCGGCCCGCTTTGCCCCGAACGGATTGGTCGTCACCGAGGGCAACCCGCTTCTCACGCCGCTGGCGCACGACGGCCTCTTCGTGGTGCAGGACGAAGCCTCACAGCTCGTGGCGCTGGTCGCCGGCGCTCAGCCGGGCGAGACCATCCTCGACGCCTGCGCGTCGCCAGGGGGAAAGACCACCGCGATGGCGGCCGCCATGGGTGACCGCGGATTGATCGTCGCCACCGACGTGCGCGGGCGCCGGGTGGATCTGCTGGCGCGCACCGTCGGCGCCGCCGGGGCGGGCTGCGTCCGCGTGGTGCAAGCCGACGCCGGCGCGGTCCTGCCGTTCGAGCCGCGCTTCGACTGCGTGCTGCTCGATGCCCCCTGCTCGGGGCTGGGCACGCTCAGGCGCGATCCCGAGATCCGCTGGCGCCGCGCGGAAGACACCCTGCCGCGGCTGGCTGCGGCGCAGCTCAACATGCTGCAGTGCACGGCCGGAGTGCTGGCACCGGGCGGACGGCTCGTCTATTCGACCTGTTCGAGCGAGCCTGAAGAGAACGAGCAGGTCGTCGCCCGCTTTCTCGAATCGCGGCCGGACTTCACGGTCCGGCCGGTGGCTGGCGCGCTCGCCCGCTTCGCGACGCCGGACGGTTACTTCAGAACGCTGCCGTTCCGCGATCAGCTGGAGGCCTTCTTTGCCGCCATGCTGGTGAAAACTAAGGACTTGCAGTAAACTTGCAAGGTTCATGGCGCTGAAAACGCGGGTCTGGGGCGCGGGCAAGCTGGTGCTTGTGGGCGGGGCCCTGGTTCTGACCTACGTGCTGTTTGCCGCCGCCTCGATGCGGGTCGCCCTCAAGACCCGCGAGGTGGTGGTGCCGACGCTCATGGGCAAACCGGTCAGCGAAGCGACCGCCGTGCTGGCCGACATCGGCCTCAACCTCAAGGTCGAAGAGACCCGCCGCATCGATCCCAAGGTCCCCGCCGGACAGATTCTCAGCCAGGAGCCGGCCGCCGGCGCCCGCACCCGCCGCGAGCGCAGCGTCAAGGTCTGGGTCAGCTCCGGCGCCCGCGCCACCATCGTCCCCGACCTGATCGGCGAGTCCGAGCGCACCGCGCAACTGCGGCTGCAGCAGGACGGCATCGAGCTGGCGGGCATCTCCGAAGTCCGGTCGGGCGACTATCAGGCGGACGTCGTCGTCGCCGAAACGCCGCCGGCAAAAAGCAACGCACCAAGGGTCTCGCTGCTCGTCAACCGCGGCGAGCGCGGCGCCACCTACGTGATGCCGGACCTGATTGGCGTCAACGGCGACCGCTCCGCGGACCTGCTGCGGGTCCGGGGATTCCGCGTCGCGATGGTCGGCGACCATCCCTATCCCGGGGTGCCGGCCGGCGTGGTGCTGCGGCAAAGCCCGCAGGCCGGCTTCCAGATCGCCCCCGGCGAGCCGATCTCGCTCGAGGTCAGCCGGTGACGGTGCGGATCGCCCCCTCGATCCTCTCGGCCGATTTCGCCGCCCTCGGCGCGGCCATTGCGGCAGTGGAGCGCGGCGGCGCCGACCTCATCCACGTTGACATCATGGACGGTCATTTCGTCCCCAATCTGACGATGGGGCCGCCGGTGGTGGCGTCGCTGCGCAAGGTCGCCACCGTGCCGCTCGACGTCCATTTGATGCTTCAGGACCCGGATCGCTTCCTGGAGGCGTTCGTCGAGGCGGGGGCGGCGATGATCTCCGTGCACGTCGAGGTGCTCCCCCATCTGCACCGCACCATCCAGCGGATCCGCGAGCTTGGGGTGAAGGCGGGAGTGGCGATCAATCCATCGACGCCGGTGGTGGCGCTCGAGGAGATTGCGGAGGATCTCGATCACGTGCTGGTGATGTCGGTGAACCCCGGCTTCGGGGGGCAGACCTTCATCCCCCGTACAGCGTCTAAGATCGAAGCCATCCGCGCCCTGCTCGATCGGCGCGGCAACCGGGCGCCGATCGAAGTGGACGGCGGCATCGATCGGGGCAACGCCGCGAGGGTGATTTCGGCCGGCGCCGAGATCCTGGTGGCGGGCAACGCCATCTTCGGCAGTCCCGATCCGGCGCGCGCCACCCGCGAGCTGCGCGAGGCGGCGAACGCCGGGACGCGATGATGAAGGTGAGCGGCATCGAGGCGGCCGGCGGCGTGCGGACGTCGGTTTCGACCGTGCGGGTGCGGTATGCCGAGACCGACAAGATGGGTGTCGTCTATTACGCGAACTACTTCGTCTGGTTCGAAGTGGCGCGCACCGATCTGCTGCGCCACCTCGGCTGGAGCTATCGAGAAATGGAGCACGCCGGGGTGTCGCTGCCGGTCATCGAGGCGGACTGCCAGTATCACCGGTCGGTGAAGTACGACGACGAGATCGAGATCCGGGCGGAGGGGCGGCTGTTGTCGAAGGTGCGGATGGAGTTTAGGTATCGGGTGACGCGGCGCGACGACCAGGTAATGGCGGCTAGCGGCCGCACACTTCACGCCGCGGTGAGTATGGCGGGCAAACCGTGCCGCCTGCCGGCGCGCGTACAGGAGGCGTTCGCATGAAGGCACTTGTGACCGGCGCGGCGGGGTTCATCGGATCGCATCTCTCCGGCGCGCTGCTCGATCGCGGCGCCGAGGTCGTGGGCCTGGACTGTTTCACCGACTACTATCCGCGCGCCCTCAAGGAAGCCAACCTCGATCACAACCGCCGGCGCGAGGGCTTCCGATTCGTCGAGGCCCGCATCCAGGATGCCGACCTTGCGGCGCTCTTCGATGGTGTCACCCACGTGTTCCATCTGGCCGCGCAGGCGGGAGTGCGCAAGAGCTGGGGCCGGGATTTCCACACCTACACCGAGAACAACGTCGAGGCCTCGCAGCAGCTGCTCGAAGCGGCGGTCGGCCATCCGCTGCACCGCTTCGTCTATGCCTCGAGCTCGTCGCTCTACGGCGACCACGTCGCCATCCCGATGCGCGAGGACGCGCTGCCCCAGCCGGTGTCGCCGTATGGTGTGACCAAGCTGGCGGCCGAGCAGCTCTGTTACCTCTATCACGTCAATCACGGCGTGCCGGCGACGTCGCTGCGGTATTTCACCGTCTACGGGCCGCGGCAGCGCCCCGACATGGCTTTCAACCGGTTTCTCAAGGCGGCCATGAAGGGTGAGCCGATCACGCTTTACGGCGACGGCGAGCAGACGCGGGACTTCACCTACGTCACCGATGCCGTCGCCGGCACCATCGCCGCCGGGGATCAGGGCGTTCCGGGCCGTGCCTACAATCTCGGCGGCGGCTCCCGGGTGACCGTTAATCAGGTGCTCGACATCATCGGCCGCGTCACCGGCCGGACCCTCACCATCCGCCGCGAGCCGGCGCAGAAGGGGGACATGCGCGACACATACGCCGACACGAGCCTGGCCAGGGCGGATCTGGGATTCACGCCGCGGGTGTCGCTCGAAGAAGGGATCGAATCGGAATATCGATGGCTTTCGACAACTTCCGTCACCGCCTGATGCGCCTGCGCGCTGCGGCGTCTCCGTTTTCCCCTGCCCGCTCCCGGTGGTTGTCGCGAGCCGCGACGATCGTGCTGATCGCCGCCGCCCTCGGCGGCGCGATGCTGAGCGGCGCCTGCGCCACCGCCTCCAAACGCCCGCCGGTAGGAACGCTGGACCCCGACAAGTTCCTCTGGGAACGGGGCACCAAGGAGCTCGATTCCAAGCACTGGCTGAACGCTCGCGAGTACTTCCGCAACCTGATGGACAGCTACCCGCAGAGCCCCTACCGCGCGGACGCGAAGCTGGGGCTGGCGGATGCCTATCTTGGCGAGAGTTCCGCCGAGTCGAAGGTCCTGGCGATCAACGAATATCGCGAGTTCCTGTCGTTCTACCCCACCCACGCCCGCGCCGACTACGCGCAGTTCAAGCTGGGCATGGCGCATTACTACCAGATGTTCGGGCCGGAGCGCGATCAGACCGAGACGCGCGAGGCGATCGCCGAGCTCAAGGTGATGGTCGAGCGCTATCCCAACAGCGCGCTGCGCGCCGAGGCGCTGCAGCGGCTCAGGGAAGCGCGGGATCGCCTCAGCGATGCCGAGTACCGGGTCGGCTACTTCTACGTGCGCACGCAGAAGTTTCCGCCGGCGGCGGTGGACCGGCTGAGCGCGCTGCTCAAGGACGACCCGAACTACAGCCGGCGCGACGCGGTCTATTTCTACCTGGCGGACGCCTACGTCAAGCTGAACCGCAAGGCGGAGGCGCTGCCCTACCTGGAACGGCTGATCGCGGAGTTCGAACAGAGCGAGTACCTGGAGGACGCCAAAACCCTGGCGGCGTCGCTCAAGGCCGAACTGGCGCAGAAGTGAGGCTGAGGAGCTGATGCATGGCTGATGAATCCTCTCCGGCGTACCGACTGGCGCTGTTGATCGTCGCGGCGGCCGTCTGGATGCCGCACCCGGCGGCGGCGCAGGCGCCCCAGGTCGTCCGCGACGTCGCCGCTGAGCTGGCGTGCGGCCCGCAGGCCGTCGAGTCGGTGCCGGCGGACCCGATTCGGCTGGCCGGCGGCGCGGTGGCCGGCAAGGCGCTCTTCGGCGGCGGCGAAACCCTCGTTGTCCGCGGCGGCGCGGCGCGCGGGCTGCAGCGCGGCCAGGAGTATTTCGTGCGGCGGGTGGTCGCGGACCGCTTCACCCCGTCGGTCAGCGACGGCGTCAAGCTGTTCAGCACCCATACCGCCGGGTGGGTCCGCATCGCCGAGGTCGAGCCTGATTCCGCTGTGGCGGTGGTGCTGCACGCCTGCGACGCGCTGATGGAGGGAGATTATCTCGAGCCCTTCGTCCTGCCCG
>JBDTOB010000164.1:0-6063 GCA_039933435.1 Acidobacteriota bacterium
GTCCTTCAGCCGTGAACAGGAGCTGGTCCGCGTCCGCCTGGTGCGTGTGCGCGTAGCTGACGGTCACGTAATCGACCAGCGCGATGTCCGAAGCGCCGCCGAGCGCCACCAGCTGCACCTCGTTGTCGCCGTCGCGCAGGACTCCGGCCGGCAGATTGAGCCGTGCGACCGGCCGTGCCTGACCGGCAAAGGCGACGTCGTCGATGGCCTGGCCGTTGACCGTCACCCCGATGCGGTGGTTGATGTCCGCGTCCGCGGCCACGGTCACCCCCTGCAGGGCCAGCTCGAGCTCGGCCGGCGTCGAGACGCGCGGATCGATGTGCGCGAGGTGCACGGTCAGCAGCGTCGGCTCGGCGTCCGAGATCACCTGGCCGAACCAGTTCTCGGCATCGCCGTTACGCAGCGCGGCAAAGTAGGTCGACCGTTCCTTGAGCTGCACGGCCTGCCGGAACGGACCGGTGCTCACCGGTGCCGCCGCGGCGCGCGACGAGACCGGGAGGCGCCGGCCCGGGCGTGAGCCGGCCACCAGCCAGTACACTCGCGTATCCGTGGACGGCGTATCCAGCCCGGTCGCGAAGAACTCGATGCGGTCCTCGGGGTCGAGACGGCCGTCCGTTTCTCCGACCACGCTGAACGCCTGCTCGACCCCCTCGACGTAGAGCCGCAGCGTCCGCGGATCCACCGTCGGGCTCAGGCCGGCCGCGATCAAGGCGGGCTGGCCGACCGCGTACCAACCGGGCCGCCGGATGCCGACCCGCACGGCGGCGCCGGCGGCGATCTCCCACTGCACGGCCACCGGATCCCGCGGCTGCGGCTTGACGAAGTCCGCCGCGGCGGCGCCGCCGCCGTCGAAGCGCACCCGCGTCTCGCTCGATCGGCAGGGCGCCATGCCGGGTGTTTCAGCGCGGCATGTGCCGTCGCCAAGGGCGTCGGAGTTGACCACCGGCGGCATCTGCACGCCGCCCGCGAACGGGGTCACCGGGCCGTGCCAGGTCGTCGCGCCGTTGAGATCGACGTCCTCCAGCCAATACACCGCCGACGGATCGGCGGCGGCGCCGCTCAAATCCCAGAAGGCGTAGTGGTGCGGATCGCTGGTCGCCACGCCGCGTCCCAGCGTCAGCCCCGATCCGCCAATCAGCGCCGAGGTCACGCGCGTCTTGACGCCGCCGATGTCGCGATACACGTGGAACCCGAGGTTGTCGATCTCGTAGCCGGTCGTCCACTGCATCAGCACGCCGCGGTCGTAGCGCGCCGCGTCGAGCGACACCACCCGCGCCTCGGTCACCGAGATCGGCGCCAGTGCCAGATACAGGATCTCGGTCGCCACGGCGTTGTTGGTCGTCCAGTTGAGCGTGAAGCCGTCGCTATCCAGGCTGGTCAGGTTGGCTTCGGCGCCAATCGTCGAGTTGTTGGTGTCGGCGACGATGAAGGCCTTGCTGGTCTTGTCAACCGCGCGGACGCTGGTCGTCGTCACGGCGTTCTGATCCGTCATCGCCGAGGCCCCCTCGGTGGTGCCGTCGGAGGCGCCGATGCCGAAGCGGCTGTGCGCCACCGGCGCCGCGCGGGTGATGTCCTGCATGCTGGTGAGCAGGACGACGCCGGGCTGGAAGCCGACGCCGGTGATCGGCTGCGAGCGGGGGGCGGAACCGGTCGCCTTGTTGAAGCTGCCAGGCTTGACGTTGACCCCTTTGAGCGCCAGCGAGAACACGCGCGCGGCGGCGGCGCTGGTGGCATTGCTGAAGTTGACGGTGAAGCCGTCCGGATCCATCGACACCCAGGAGGCCTTCTTCTGCACCGCCAGGCTGTTGTTGAACGAGTAGATCGCCGCGTCGGTCCGCTGATCGCGCTGCGTATCCGAGGTCGCGGCGTTGTCCAGTGCCAGGAAGCTCGAGGCCCATTGATCTCCGTCCGCATCCATGGCGCCGAGACCGAAGCCGGCGTTCGCGATGCTCGCCGGCAACGCGGCGGTGAAGCCGTAGGTACAGTGCGCGTGGATGACGGCATTGGGCTGGAATCCCACCCCGGTCACGGAACGATTGCCGGTCGCCGTCGCCATCGTCCAGTCCACCACCTTGGCGGAGACATCCGCGCCGCCGATGACGATGTAGTGGATCACGTAGGCGGTGGCGTTGTTGGTGGTCCAGCGCAGCGTGAAGTTGGTGGCGTCCCACGAGCTCAGATCGGCCTCGGCGACGACCGTCTCGCCCCACTGCACCAGGGTCAGCGCCTTGTTGGCCATCCGGGTGCTCGAGTTCGAGGTCGCCGTCTGCGCCGTCTGGCTGGCGGCGCCGATCGATCGGCTGGTCGTGCCGTCGGTCATGCCGTAGCCGAACAGGTAGGAGGCGTTGGTGAAGGTCGAATTGGTCTGGCCGTCGGTCCAGAGGATGATCGCATTCGGGACCGAACCGAGGCCGTGGGCGATGACTTGCGTCGCCGGCGCCCCCCCCGTGCTCTTGGTGAAGCTGCCGACTTTGAACCCCGGTCCCTGATTGAACTGCACCACGAACCAGCCGATGTCGGCCGTCTCGAGGGTATTGGCCCGGGTCAGGGCCAGCGCGTTGACCGAGGTCGCAGGCCTGAGGGCGAGCGCCTGGGTGACGCCGACATCGGCGTCGCCGGAGGCCGTCGCGGTCAGCGTCCCGGTGGCGCCCGCGGCCGCCTGCAGCTGATAGTTGACCTCCATCGCCTCGCCGCAGCAGTTCGGCACCGTCTCACTGGCAACGTCCACGGCTTCGGTCATGCCCGGCGGCGGCGTCCAGGTCGCGCCGCTCGAGAACGCGTGCATGCTGACGATCATCTCGTCGGTGCCTGTGGTGGTGATGCTGGGGGCGGCGTGGGTCAGCGCGTTGCCCGTGGTCGCGCCGCTCTCGACGTCGATCGGATTGGCGGTGTCGACGTTGACGAAGCTGAGGATGCCGCCGTTCGAGCCGGTCGAGGTGTCGAAGGTCCAGGCGTAGCTGGCGGGCTCGGTGGTATCGGCCGCTTTCCAGTAGGTGGCGAGCGAGCTCGCGGTGGTGGCGGCATTGTCAGTGCGGCGAATCAGCGTCCAGCCGGCCGGCGGGGTAATCACCGCGGTCTGCGGCCGGAACGCGATCGAGGCGACCATGACGTCGAACTCGGCGGTGCCGGCGGGCTTGTTGATGGTCAGCGTCAGCGCGCCGGACCCCGCCGCCGCCTGCGAGGCCGAGCGGAATGCGGTCCCGAGACTGGTGGTGAACGAACCGACGCCGATGATGTCGTCGCCGGCGTACGGCGTCCGGCCCATGTTCTGCCCGGCGCCCGACTGGCTCGATCCGAAGGCCACCGCGCGCCTGGTGTCGAAAAACGGCAGCCCGGCGATCGCCGTCGATTGACCGGCGGCGACGCTGGCGTTGCCGCCGTAGACGGTCGAGCCGTCCTTGAGCTCGACCGCCTGCCAGACGATCTCTTCGATGTCGTCCGGCGATCCGGAAATGCTGCGATCGATAGTGATGGTCGTGGCGTTGGTCAGCCGGGCACGCAGCATGCGGGAGCCGATGTCACCGCCGCTGCCGGAGCTCTGCCAGCCCGCGAGGACGAACGTCCGGGCGGTGTTCACCGCCGGGCTCAGCGTCGCGGTCACCGACGTCGTTGCCCCGGTCATGGTGGTGATGGTGCCGCGCTGGACGTTGATGTCCGCCGCGTTGGTGAACTCCACCACCTGCCACGAGACGATGTGGGCGGCGTTGAGGACGTTGGCCCTGACCTGCAGATTCGTCGTCGAGGTCAGGTCCGCCAGCACCTGGTCGTCGTTGCCCCACTCGTTGTCCGTCGCGACCGGCGTCTTCGACCAGAGCACGAAGGCCTGGCTCAGCGACGCCACCGCCGTGATTGGCACGTTGATCGAGGTGGCGGACTGGGCGACCTCGCCGCGCTGGACCTTGACGCCTGAGCCGAAAGTGGCCACGTACCACTGGATGTTGATCGGCGCGGGCTCCGGGGCGACGCCGTTGGTCACCCGCTCGAATTCGATGGTGGTGGCCGAGGCCAGGCGGCCCCGCACCGTGGAGCCGACGGGCCGGTTGCTGTCGCTGGCGGCCTCAAAGATGAGGAAGGATTTGGTGGGATCGATTGACGAGATGGTGATGGTCTGGATGCCGTTGGCGCTGTTGACCGCGGTCCCGGACTGGACCTGCTGGAGGGTCGCGGCGGAGGCCTCGCGCACACTGGGGCCGGCCAGCGCCATCAGGGCGCAGACAATCGCGAACCGAAGCCGGCTGGTCGTGCGGTGGTGGAACAACTTTGTAATCTGGGTCCAGGGAACTGCCGGGGGGGTAGCAACCCGCCTGCCGAGCACGTTCGTGCCGGCTAAGCTCCAACGCATCAGAGGGTTATCGTGCCGGATGGGGTGCGCCACGAGAGGGGGCGTCGGCCCGGCCGGTGTTCCATTTTGCTCGCACGATTACGCTTTCCCACCGCACCCTCGGCAGGCTCGGAGCCTCTCGATGGACACGCGGCCGCTCGAAAAACTCCCTCGGCCCACCGCGCCTGCGGACTACAGTGGCCTGCGCGAGGGCTGGCGATCGCGCCTGCCGCAACACCCGGCCGCGCCGGCAAGGAGGAGTCGTGGGTGATCGCCTCAGATTTTTTCTGAACCGCATCAGCGAACGGCTGTGGGTGCGGCCGCTGATCATGTGCGTGGTGTCGATCGTCGCCGCCTTCCTGGCGCAGGCGGCGGATCACACCACCATCGACCGCTACGTCCCGCAGATCACCGAGGCGTCGATCGACTCGCTGCTGACGATCATCTCCGCCAGCATGCTGGTCATCGCGACCTTCTCGCTGGCCTCGATGGTCTCGGCCTACGCCTCGGCGAGCAGCACCGCGACGCCGCGCTCGTTCTCGCTGGTGATCGCAGACGATGTCTCGCAGAACGCGCTCTCGACCTTCATCGGCGCCTTCATCTTCAGCATCGTCGCGCTGATTGCCCTGCAGAACGGCTATTACGGCAAGGGGGCGCGCTTCACGCTCTTCGTCCTGACGCTGACGGTCTTTGCCGTGGTCATCATCACCTTTGTCCGGTGGGGCGACCGCATTGCCCGGCTGGGACGGCTCGGATCGACCATCGACAAGGTCGAGACCGCGACCGCGCGCGCGCTCGAGCACCGCCGCTGCGCGCCGACGCTGCGGGGCGTCGCCATCACCGCGGCCGCGCCGGCCGGACCGGCGGTCGCCTCGAAGACGGTGGGCTACGTGCAGCGCGTCGACGTCGGCAGGCTGCACGCGATGGCCGACCGCTGGCAGACGCGCATCCGCGTCGAGGCGCTGCCCGGGACGTTCTGCGATCCGGGCCGTCCGCTGGCGTCCGTGCTGACCCGTCCGGCGGCCGACGGGGAGATCGACGTCACCAGCCTTGCCGATGCCTTCGTGATTGGCGGCGACCGGATCTTCGACGAGGACCCGCGGTTCGGACTGATCGTGCTCTCCGAGATTGCCAGCCGGGCGCTGTCGCCGGCGATCAACGACCCGGGGACCGCCATCGACATCACCGGGACGCTGGTGCGGCTGTTCGCGCTCTGGAACACCCGGACCGATGCGCGGGAGACGGGCGCGCCCGAGTACGACCGCGTCGAAGTGCCGGAAGTATCGGTGGACGACATGTTCGACGATGCCTTCACGGCGATCGGGCGGGACGGGGCGGGGACCATCGAAGTGGCGGGCCGGCTGCAGAAGGCGCTCGAATCGCTGGCCTCGCTGGGCGAACCGGCGATGCGGCAGGCGGCGCTGCGCCACGCCCGCATGGCCAGGGCCCGTGCGGAACGGGCGATGGACCTGCCCGACGATATCGAACTGGTGCAGCGGCTGGCGGCGTTTGCCGGCGCCGCACCCGCGCCCCCAACCGTCAGCTCTCAGCCGTCAGCTGGAAGCTGAAAGCTGAAAGCTGAAAGCTGAGAGCTGGAAGCTGGAAGCTGGAAGCTGATGCTCAGCCCTTCGCGACGGCCAGCGCCTGATCGATGTCTTCGAGGATGTCGTCGATCGCCTCGATGCCCACGCACAGCCGGATCATGTCGGCCGTCACCCCGGCGCTCTTGAGCTCCGCCTCGG
>JBDTOB010000165.1:0-6059 GCA_039933435.1 Acidobacteriota bacterium
CTCGTCGGACCGCCGCTGCTCGAGGCGTTCCCGGAGGCGATCCTCAACGTCCACCCGTCGCTGCTGCCGTCGTTTCCCGGCGTCGATGCCCAGGCCCAGGCGCTCGCGCACGGCGTCCGGGTCAGCGGCGCCACCGTGCATCTCGTCACCGGCGAGCTCGATGGCGGCCCGATCGTGCGCCAGGCGGCCGTGCCGGTGGCGGACGACGACACCGTGGAGACGCTGGCGGCGCGCATCCTCGACGTCGAGCACCGGATCTACCCGGAAGCCGTGCAGCTGCTGCTCGACGGCGGCTGGAAGATCGAGGGCCGCCGCTTCCTGCCCGGTCCGGTTACGACTCCGGCCTGACCGGCAGCAGGGTGAGGACGGCCGCCTCGGGCGGGCAGTTGAGCCGCACCGGGATGTAGACCGTCCCGACTCCGCGGCTGACGAAGATCGCCGTCCCCTGCCGGCGCCCCGTGCCCGCGACCACCGGAAATTCCCGCGCCGCGATCGCGCCGATGCCCGGCAGCACCACCTGGCCGCCGTGCGTATGGCCGCTGAGGACCAGCGGCACGTCGAGCGCCGCCGCCTCGGCCAGCCGCAGCGGGTTGTGGGCGAGCAGGATGACGTTCGGCGACGCGCCGCGCAGGACGCGGGCGATCTCGGAGAGCTTGCGCGTCCAGTAGCGGATCCCCGCCAGTTCCAGTGTTTCTCCGCGAATCGTCAGACGGGTGCGGGCATCCCGCAGCACCGCGACGCCGGTGGCGGCGAGCGCGGCGGGCATGTCGCGATCGTCGTCGTGGTTGCCGAGAATCGCAAAGACGCCGTGTGGCGCCGACAGCGGCGCCAGCGACTCCGCCGCGGGCGTCACGAACCGGCGGTTGCCCCAGGTCACGTAGTCGCCGCCGAGGATGATGAGGTCGGGCGCCTCCTTCATCATCAGCCCGACCGCGCGGGCGATCAGGGAGTGGGGAACGGTGTCGCTGCGATGGATGTCCGTCAGCAGACCGATGCGCAGGCCGGCCAGGGCTTCGGGCAGCCCTGAGACCGCGACTGTGTCGCGCGTGACCTCGACGTCGTAGCGCTCGTAGGCGTAGCCGTGCGCGAAGGCGCCGGCGGCGACGCCGATGCCGGCCGAGGCGGCGCCTTTGAGGAGCGCGCGCCGGCTCAGACCGCGCGGCGGCGATGCAAGGGACATCCGACGTTATGTTAGCGCGCCACGGCCCGCCCCGGGCGCACCCGGGAGAAAACCCGCCTCGCCCTATAATTGCGGCAGTGATGACCATCGACGAGCAGATCGAGTTCCTGACCAGAGGGTGTGTGGACGTCGTCCGCGTCGCCGAGCTGCGGGTGCGGCTCGAGCGCTTCCAGCGCACCGGCCGGCCGCTGGTCGTCAAGGTCGGGTTCGACCCGACCGCGCCGGATCTGCACCTCGGCCACACCGTCCTCATCCGCAAGATGAAGCACTTCCAGGATCTCGGGCACACCGTCGTCTATGTGGTCGGCGCCTTCACCGCGCTCATCGGCGATCCGACCGGGCGATCGAAGACCCGCCCGCCGCTGACGCCGGAGGAAATCGCCGCCAACGCCGAGACCTACAAGACCCAGATCTTCAAGATCCTCGATCCTGAGCGCACCGTCGTCCGTTTCAACAGCGAATGGCTGGAGCCGCTCGGCAGCTACGGCTGGATCAAGCTCGCGGCCCGCTACAACGTCGCGCAGATGCTCGAGCGGCGCGACTTCAGGGCCCGCCACGAGGCGGGCAAGCCGATCGCCGTCCACGAGTTTCTCTACCCGCTGGCGCAGGCCTACGATTCCGTCGTCCTCGAGGCGGACGTCGAGATGGGCGGCACCGATCAGCTCTTCAACCTCAACGTCGGCCGCGACATCATGCCGTCGTTCGATCTCGAGCCGCAGATTGTGATGACGACGCCGCTGCTCGAGGGGCTCGACGGCGTCGAGAAGATGTCGAAGAGCCTGGGCAACTACGTCGGTGTGTCGGAGCCGCCGGAGGAGATGTTCGGCAAGCTGATGTCGGTCTCCGACGAACTGATGTGGAAGTACTACGCCCTGCTCACCGACCTGGCGCCGGTCCGGATTGCGGAGCTGCGCGGCCAGGTCGCATCAGGCACGCTCCATCCAAAGCAGGCCAAGGTCGATCTGGCGACGCTGATCGTCGCCGATTACCACGGCGCTGCTGGCGCGGCGAGCGCCGCGGAGCAGTTCGAGCGGCGGTTCGCCAAAAAGGAAATCGATCCGGACGCCCTGCCGGCAGTCACGATCGCGATGGGCGACGAGGGAGGGCGGCGCCTCACCCACGTGATGGTGGAGTGCCGCCTGGCCGCATCGGCCAGTGAAGCGACGCGGAAGATCGAGCAGGGCGCGGTGCGGATGGACGGGCAGCGCGTGACGGACGCGCGCCTGCGGCTCGATGCCGCGACCCCGGGGTTCACGCTCCAGGTAGGACGAAATGCGGTGCGGGTCGCGCTCGTGCCCTGAGCGTTCAGGACACCAGATCACTGTCCTCGGGACGTCTGTCCCGGGATATCATGACGCGGTTAGAACCGGCTCATGATTGACGACTCCGTCCGGTCGGGCTTGTCAGGTTCGCGCTCCTCGCGACCGCCAGTCGTCACGTCCTCGATGACCTTGCTCCTCCGAGCTCAGCAGGGGGACGAGCGCGCGAGAAACGAGCTCTGCGCGCGGTATCTGCCGCGACTCCGTCGCTGGGCGCACGGCCGGCTGCCGGGCTGGGCCCGAGACCATCTCGACACCGAGGACATCGTCCAGGAGACCCTGCTCCATTCCATCCGCAAGCTCGAAAGTTTCGAGCCCCAGCACGAGCAGGCGTTCTGCGCCTACCTGTGCCAGGCGGTCCGCAACCGGGTGACGGACGCGGTGCGCCGCGCCAACCGGCGCCCGGCGGGTGAAGAGTTGCCCTCGGGAAGCGCCACCCCCGAGCCGTCGCCGTTCGAGCTGGCGGTCGGGCGCGAAACCGCCGAGCGCTACGAGCAGGCGCTGCAGAAGCTGAGCGAGCCGGATCGCGAGCTCATCATTGCCAGAGTCGAGCTCGGCCTCGACTATGCGGAGATCGCCCCTCTCGCCGGCAAGCCCTCCGTCGGCTCCACCCGCGTCGCCGTCAGCCGCGCCCTGCTGCGGCTGGCCGGAGTCATGGGGCATGACCGCGACTCCTGACGACGACGCCTGGCTGATCGCGCTGGCCAACGACGTCAGCGACGGCAAGCCGGTGGACTGGACCGCGGTGATTCCGCCCGGAGCCAGCGACGCGACCCGCCGGGTGGTGGCGGAGCTGCGCCGCGTGGCGTCGGTGGTCGAGGCGCATCGCGGCGGCGACGAGCCGTCCGCCCCTGAACCAGATCAGGCGACGCCGGACTCGCCCGGGACGTGGCGGCACCTGGTGCTCCTCCAGACCGTCGGCCAGGGCGCGTTCGGTACGGTCTACCGAGCGTGGGACGCGCAACTCGATCGCGAGGTGGCGCTCAAAGTCCTGCTGCAGGCGCCTCTGGGCGCGCCCCTCGAAGAAGCCCGCAACCTCGCGCGTATCCGCCACCCCAATGTCGTCGCGGTCTACGGCGCCGAGCAGGCCGGCGAGCAGGTCGGGATCTGGATGGAGTTCATCGAGGGAGAGACGCTCGCCAGCGTGGTGCGCGAGCGCGGCCCGATGAGCGCCCGCGAAGTGGCCGGCATCGGCATCGATCTGTGCCAGGCCCTGTCCGCGCTGCACCGTTCCGGGCTCCTGCACGGCGACATCAAGGCCCACAACGTCATGCGCGAGACCGGCGGCCGTCTCGTGCTCATGGACTTCAGCGGCGTCCAGGCGGCGGAGGGGGGCGCGACGCCGGCGATCTCCGGCACGCCGTTGTACATCGCCCCTGAAGTGTTCGAGGGGCGGCCGGCATCCTTCACGTCAGACATCTACAGCCTCGGCGTCCTGCTCTTCTACCTGCTCTCGGGCCACTATCCGGTCGAGGGGGCGGACGTGAACGAGATTCGCCGCCTCCACACCGGCGGCGAGCGCGTGCGGCTGCGGGACATCCGTCCGGAGCTGCCCGATCCCGTCGTGCAGATCGTCGAGCGCGCCACCGCGGCCGATCCGGCGGCCCGCTTCCATACGGTCGGAGAGCTGGAGCACGCGCTCGCGGGGATCTTCGCCGCCCAGGGGGCGATGAGCCGCGAGTTCGAGGAGAGCGCCGTCGGACGTGGCCGATCCAGAACGGCGCGCTGGGCGCTGGGCCTGGCGGCGCTGGCGACGCTGATCGCGGCCGCGGCGGTCTGGTGGGCGCTGCCGGCGCGCACGTCCGCGGCGCCGCTGGTGCGCCTGATGATTGGCCCGCCGTTCAACAGCGGTTCGTGGCCGCGCGTCTCGCCCGACGGGCGGACGGTCGTGTTCGGGACGACCATCGACGGACACATGGTGCTGTGGCTGCGATCGATGGACACCCTCCAGGGGCGGGCGCTGAAGCAGGCGGAGACCAGCGAGACGCCGTTCTGGTCGCCGGACTCCCGGCGGCTGGCCTTCTTTGCCGGCAGCCGCTTGAAGACGGTGGAGCTCTCGAGCGGCAACGTCGAAAACCTGACCGAGGCCCAGGCGCCCCACGGCGGAGACTGGAACAGCGCCGGCGTGCTGATTTTCGCCGCCGCCGGCGGCATCACCCGGGTCTCGGCCAGCGGCGCCGATCGCGCCATCATCGTCGGCATGGACGAGGCCGCCGGTGACTATCAGGTCGGCTGGCCGGAGTTCCTGCCCGACGGCCGGCGTTTTCTGTATGTGGTCCGCAGCCGCGTCGAGGAACGGACCGGCGTCTACGTCGGGTCGCTCGACTCGACGATGCGCCGGAAGCTGATGCCGGCGTACTCCCGCGTCGCCTATTCACCCACCGGCCATTTGCTGTTCGTGCGCAACCACATCCTTACGGCCCAACCGTTCGACGCCGGTACGGCCACCCTCAACGGCGAGCCGGTCGAGATTGCCTCGGGGGTCAAGTTCCACATCGCCAGCGATGCCGCGTTCGACGTCTCGTCGACCGGGATTCTGGTGTACCGGGCGAACGAGGGCCTGCCGACGACGCGGTTGACGCTGTTCGATCGGACGGGCCACGAGCTGCGGCAACTGACCGGGACCGGATTCTTCCGGCATCCACGGTTCTCGCCCGACGGGACCCGGATCGCCACCGAGGAGGTGCAGGGGGACGCGCCCACCCCGGACCTGTGGGTCCTCGAGCCGGCGTCGCAGCGGGCGGCGCGCCTGACCAGCTACATCGGCCCGGACATCCGTCCGACCTGGTCGCCGGACGGCCGCCGGCTGGCGTTCTCGTCGAAGCGCGCCACGAGCTACGACATCTACGTGAAGACGCTCGACGTGCTTGAGGAGGAGCAGGTGCTGTGGAAGTCCGAGACCGACAAGCTGATCGAGGACTGGTCGCCTGACGGGAAGACGCTCACCGTGACGGTGCTGCGCAGCGGGCTGTGGCGGTACTCGCTCGACCCGAAGGAGAAGCCGACGCTGATCCGGCCGAGCTTCACGGCGGAGACGTGGCAGTCGGAGTTCTCGCCCGATGGCCACTGGCTGGCTTACATGTCGAGCGAGTCGGGGCGCGCCGAGGTGTATGTGGAGCCCGTCCCCGCGACCGGGGCGCGCTGGCAGGTGTCGGCCAATGGCGGCGCCGAGCCGCACTGGCGGCGCGACAGCGGGGAGTTGTTCTACCTGACGCTGGATCAGTGGATCGCGGCGGCGGCGGTGCCGGCGACGGGGTCGTGGAGCATGAGCGCGCCGAACCGGCTGTTTCACGTGACGATTCCCGAGGTGCTGGGCGGGTCCGATTTCACGGTCGGGCCGCAGGGGGAGATGGTGGTGAACGTCCGCCAGGCGGAGCAGGCGATTCCGCCGATCGAGGTGGTGGTGAACTGGACCGAGCTGCTGGGGACGAAGTAGCGGGTGGCGGGCTGCGGTCGAGGTTGACGGGGTGGTAGTGGCGGCGTAAATTGAGCGCATTGGGCAGTCGGGGGAGACGGGTGCCCCGGGGAATCTTCAGCGTCCGCGACAGCGGAATGGGGGT
>JBDTOB010000166.1:0-6058 GCA_039933435.1 Acidobacteriota bacterium
CGACACGCAGGAAGGCATGGCCTACCTCGCCGAACAGACCGGCGGCTTCGCGGTGCTCAACACCAACGACCTCGGCTGGGGTCTCGGGAAGATCGCCGGCGATGTCCGCGACTACTACGTGATTGGCTACGACCCCGCGGAGGGCACCTTCGCGAAACCTGGACAGAAGCCGTCGATCCACAAGATCTCCATCACGACGACGCGCCCGGGGCTCAAGGTCAAGACGCGCAAGGAATTTCTTGGCGTCAGCGATCCGCCGGATGTCGCGCTGCCGTCCACTCCGGCGCAGGCGCTCATCCACGCGGCGACCTCGCCGTTCGGCGCCACGGCAATCGCGCTCCATGCCACCACACTGCCCGGCTTCTCGCCGGAGAAGGGGACGTTCATCAGGGCGCTCCTGCACATCGACGCCAAGCCGCTGACGTTCGTGGACTCGGACGACGGCAAGAAGACGGCGTCGGTGGACGTGCTCGGCATGGTGTTCGATCAGGACGGGACCGAGGTCGCGCACCTCAGCACCGGCTTTGCCATGGGCCTCAGCCGCGAGGCCGCGCAGGCCGCCCTCGGCGACGGCCTGGCTTACATGCTGCGCATCCCGATTCCGCGTCCAGGCGCCTACCAGGTGCGGTTCGCGGTGCGCGATCAGCATTCCGGCGCCCTCGGTTCAGCGGGGGAGTTCGTGGACGTCGGCAACATGGCCGCCGGGGAATTCGCGCTCTCCGGCATCGTCTTGCGCGCCGAGGCCGACGGCGGGTCAGGCGGGCTGACAGCCGAAGACGGGATCACGCTGACCCCGGCGCAGGCGCTGCGCGTCTACCATCCGGGGACGCGGCTGTCCTACGCCTACGAGATCTACAACGCCGATACCCCCGTGCTGGCGGCGACGAGCATCTGGTCCGGCAGCCGGAAAATCCTCTCCGCCCCGCCCGACACGCTGACGCCTCCGCCGGGAGACGGCAAGCGCTTCTCGGCCGCGGGCGGTTTCAAGCTGGGCGAGAAACTGCCGCCCGGCGCCTACGTGCTGCAGATTGCCGCCATCAGGGCAGATCCGCGCGGCAAGGGTAATTCCGCCAGCGCCATTCAACGGATGGGCTTCGAAGTTCGCTGACTTTTCAGCCGCAATCGCAACCTCGGCGGTGGACGCATTCTTGCTAGATCGATGGTGATGTTCCTTGCCCCATCGATTCGACGGACCGCCATCGCGCTTGGATTCGCGGCGCTCGCGGGGGCCTGTCACGGCTCCGATGCCAGCACCCCGGTCGCGCCGTCGGCGGCCGCAGGCGCAACGCCGGCGATCGCCGCCCCGCGCATCTTCAAGGTGGCGACCTGGAACATCCGCTCAGGCATGGGGATCCGGGGATTCACGACCACGTCCTGGAGCCACGAGACCATCAACTGTACTGATCGCTCGAAGCCGATTAACGCCTGGGGCATCGGCCTCCCGCAGGCTGAGCTCGGACGGATCAAGGACGATCCCTCCATCGTCGCTCTGGCGCTGCAGGAAGCCTGGAACTGCGGCAGTCCGAACAATGTGAACGGCGTGGTGGGATTCAAGACAGCCAGCGGTGAGCGTGACGGGACTGCGCTCCTGGCGCGCTACGGCTTTTCAGGACCGGTCAAGTATCAGGATATCGACCCCAAGGCGCATCAGTGGGTGGTCGGCGGCGACGTCTGTCTCGACGCCGCCTGCTCGGCGACCATGCCGATTTTCTCCGGCCATTTCGGCTCCGTGCCGGACGACGAGATCCCGAACCAGGCGCAGCGCACCATCGACTTCCTGGCGGGGCAGGGCACGGCACGCGTCTTCATGGGCGACCTCAACGTCTACCAGTCCGACGCCTGGAACCCGAAGGTGCCCTGCACCGGTGAGGACAACCCGGGCCGGATGCGCACCATCAGCCTGATCGAGAGTGCCGGCTACACCGATGCCTGGAAGGCGACGCAGAGCTCCGAGGGCTGGACCGGCATGGCCAGCCGCCCCGGCTGCGGCTCGCCGCTCGGCAATCTCTTCAAGCGCATCGACTACGTCTATTCCACCGGTCTGCGCACCCTCTCCACCGACCGCTTCGCCCGCGCCGCGCCCGGCGCCGATTCCCCCTCCGACCACGTCGGTCTCATCGCCGAGCTCTCGACCGCCAAGTAGCACGGACGCCAACGGCTGCTCATGCCGGGACGGCGGCGGCGCGCTCGAGGGGGGCGGGCCTGCCCGCGGCCGCGGCGCGGCGCTCGCCGATCTGCTGCCGCCACATCGCGTAGTACAGCCCCTTCTGCTCGACCAGTTCTTCGTGCCGGCCGGTCTCGACGATGTGGCCGCGCTCGAGAACGTAGATGCGATCGGCGTGCAGGATGGTCGAGAGGCGGTGCGCGATCAGCACCGTGATCGTATCCCCGGTCGAGGCGACGTCGCGGATGGTGTCGACAATCCCCTCCTCGGTGATCGAGTCGAGCGACGACGTCGCCTCGTCGAAGACCAGCAGGTGCGGGCGCCGCAGCAGCGCCCTGGCAATCGACAGCCGCTGCTTCTCGCCCCCCGACACCTTGACCCCGCCCTCGCCGATGACGGTGTCGAGGCCATGGTGCGCCCGCGCGAGCAGGTTGTCGCAGGACGCCCGGCGCAGCGCATCGAGACAAGCCTCGTCCGACGCCCCGGGGCTGACAAACAGCAGGTTCTCGCGGATCGTGCCGGAGAAGAGCTGGGTGTCCTGGGTGACGAAGCCGATGCGCTCGCGCAGGCCGTCGAGATCGACCTCGTCGCCGGCGATGCCGTTGTAGAGGATCCGCCCGGACTGCGGCGGATACAGCCCCACCAGCAGCTTCACCAGCGTCGTCTTGCCCGCGCCCGAGGGGCCGACGAGCGCGATGGTCTCGCCGCGGCTGGCCGAGAACGAGATGTCGTTGATCGCCGGCGACGAGGCCGACTGGTGCTGGAACGTGACGTGCTCGAACGTCAGGCTGGTGAGGTCGGTGAGCGGCACCGGGTTGAGCGGGCGCGGCTCCCGGGGCATGCGCAGGATGTCCTGGTAGACGTTCAGCGACGCCTCGGTCTCGCGGTAGATGTTGATGATGTTGCCGAGCTCCTGGAGCGGCCCGAAGATGAAGAACGAATAGATGAACAGCGAGAAGAACTGCCCGACGGTGATGGCGCGCGCGAAGATCAGGTAGAGCATCAGGAACATGATGCTGGTGCGCAGCAGGTTGACCGCGGTGCCCTGGATGAAGCTCAGGCTGCGCAGGTATTTCACCTTCTTCAGCTCGAGCGTCAGGATTTTGCCGGTGGTGGCGTTGAGGCGGGCAATTTCCTGGTGGCCGAGCCCCAGGCTCTTGACCAGCTCGATGTTGCGCAGCGACTCGGTGGTCGAGCCGGCCAGCGCCGTGGTCTCGGCGACGATCACCTTCTGGATCTGCTTGATGCGGCGGCTGAGCACCGAGCTGATGATGCCCAGGATCGGGACGGTGAGGAAGTAGACCGGCGCGATCAGCCAGTGGACGCTGAAGGCGTAGATCATCACGAAGATGATGCCGACGAGCGAGGTGAAGAGGACGTTGATCGACGTCGAGATCAGCCGCTCGACGTCGGTGCGCACCTTCTGCAGCCGCCCCAGCGTCTCGCCGCTGCGCTGGTCCTCGAAGACGGAGTAGGGCAGCTGCAGCGAGTGGCGGATGCCGTCCGAATAGAGCTCGGCCCCGAGCCGCTGGGTGATGACGTTGATGTAGTAGTCCTGGAAGTTCTTCGCCACCCGCGACACGAACGCGACCCCGACCGCCGCGCCGAGCAGCAGGCCGACCCCCTTGAAGAACTCGCGGGTGGTGTAGTCCTGGAACTTGGTGGCGTAGTTGTCGATCACGTGCCGGAAGATGAGCGGGTCGAGCAGCGAGAAGGTCTGGTTGATGGTCGCGAGCACCAGCGCCAGCGCGACCAGACGCCAGTAGTTCCGGAGGTAGGCGAAGAGGAGCTGCATGCCTGATTATCGCCGGATCCGCCCGCCGCCGGGGGCGGCGCGGTCAACCCGCCGGCACGGGCTGCGTTTTCGGCGATGGCTTCCGGCCGCCGGCCGGCACCAGCTTGAGCCGCGGCAGGATGCGGGTCAGCGTGTCCATCATCTCGCGCACCATCCGCGGCACCCGGTCCGCCCGGAGGTGCACCCACCCGGTCTCGCGCACCAGCGTCTGGCCGGCAATCCGTGCCACCCGCAGCGAGCCGCCGCGAATCTCCCGGGCGACGGACTGGAACGGGACGATGCTGATGCCGAGCCCCGAGGCGACCATCGACTTGATGATCTCGACGTTTTCGGTCTCGGCGACGACGCGCGGCTTGATGTCGGCGCGGATGAAGAACTCGTCGATCACCCGGCGGGTGTTCGAGCCCCCCTCGAAGAGGATGAAGGGCTGGCCGACCAGCGCCTCCGGCGCGATCGGCCTGGTGCCGCCGCCGAGCTTGTGGCCGGCGGGGGTGACGAGCAGCAGCTCCTCGCGGATGACCGGCACGGTGGCGAGCGCCTGGTCGTCGATCGGCAGGGTAATCAGCCCGAGGTCGGCGGTGCCTGAGCGCAGCTTGCGCAGCAGCCGCGGCGTGCCGCCGGTGATCACCTTGATGTCGACGTCGGGGTGCTGGCGCCGGAATTCCTTGAGCAGGGGAGGGAAGACGTAGAGGCAGACGGTCATGCCGCCGACCAGCCGCAGCGTACCGCTCAGTTTCTTCCTGGTATCGAGAATGCCCGCCGAGGTGTCTCGGATGTCCTCGAAGACGCGGTGGCTGAGCTGCAGCAGCGTTTCGCCGATCGGGGTGATCTGGATGCGGCGCCCGAAGCGGATGAAGAGCGGCTCCTTGAACTCCTCCTCGAGCAGCAGCACCTGCCGGCTGATCGCCGACTGCGACACGTGCAGGCGCGTGCCTGCGGCCGTGAAAGAGCCGGTGTCGGCGATCGCCCGCAGGATTTCGAGCTGTCTCAGGTCCATCGGCCGTATTGTAGCCCCGCGTGCGGGGAGGCATCCGCCCGGCGGCGGACGCCCCCTCCAGGGTTAGACGCCGGCGGGCTGCTTGTGCTTGACCGGCTTAAGGAACGGCATCATCGCGCGGAGCTTCTCGCCGACCTTCTCGATGCGGTGCTCCGACTCGCTCTTGCGGGTGGCGTTGAACCACGGCCGCCCCTTGCGGTCCTCGTCGATCCAGTTCTTGGCGTAGGTGCCGTTCTGGATCTCGGTGAGCATCTTGCGCATCTCCTTGCGCGTCTCCTCGGTCACCAGGCGCGGCCCGCCGGTGTAGTCGCCGTGCTCGGCGGTGTCGCTGATCGAATAGCGCATGTAGTTGAGGCCGCCCTGATACATCAGGTCGACGATCAGCTTGAGCTCGTGGAGGCACTCGAAATAGGCGACCTCGGGCTGGTAGCCGGCGTCCACCAGGGTGTCGAAGCCGGCCTTGACGAGGGCGCTGACGCCGCCGCAGAGCACCGCCTGCTCGCCGAAGAGATCGGTCTCGGTCTCTTCCGCGAAGGTGGTCTCGATCACCCCGGCGCGGGTCACGCCGATGCCCTTGCCGTAGGCCAGGGCGACGGCGTGGGCGCGGCCGCTGGCGTCCTGGTGCACGGCCAGCAGCGCCGGCGTGCCGGCCCCTTCCTGATAGAGCTCGCGGACGCGGTGCCCCGGCGACTTCGGCGCGATCATCGACACGTCGATGTCGGTCGGCAGATCGAGCGTGCCGAAGCGGACGTTGAAGCCGTGCGCGAACATCAGCGTCTTGCCGGCCGTGAGGTTGGGCTTGATGGCCTCGCGGTAGAGCGCCGCCTGCACGGTGTCGGGCACCAGCACCATGATGATGTCGGCCCAGGCGGTTGCCGCCGCCGGGTCGTTGACCACCAGGCCGTCGGCTTCCGCCTTGGCGCGCGACTGGCTGCCCGCGTGGAGGCCGACGCGGACGTCGACGCCGCTGTCGCGGAGGTTGAGGGCGTGGGCGTGTCCCTGGGATCCGTAGCCGAGCACGGCGACCTTGCGGCCACCGAGCAGCGCCAGGTCGGCGTCGGCGTCGTAATAAATCTTGAGCACGAAAAAACCTCTTCTCTCT
>JBDTOB010000167.1:0-6042 GCA_039933435.1 Acidobacteriota bacterium
CCGGGCCAGAACCCGTGGCTGATGACCTCGTGCGAGTAGGCGTCCTGCATGAAGGCCGGGCCGTCGCGCGGCGGCGCCGGCCGCCCTGAAAAACGGGTCACGGCGAGGTCGAAGCTGCCCCAGAAAAAGTGCACTGGACTGCTCTTGCCGATGAACTCGTGCTGGGTCTCGCCGAGAATCTGCGCCGACTGCAGCACGATGCGCCACCAGCGATTGACGGCGTCCCGGTCGTACGAGGCGTGCGCGGTATCCTCGTCGAACCGGATCGGCGTCGGAACTTCCACCGGCATCGGCCAGATGGTCACCGGCAGCGCCAGGTCGGCGAGCGTGGTCATCACCTGGCGATAGAAGTCGGCGACGGTCCGCGCTGCGAGCGCCAGCGTCCGCACGGCGCCGTCGGAGACGCGCACCACCAGCTGATGATCGACGAAGTCGAAGTCGATCGCGAAGGTGCGCCGGCCGGACGGCAGGGTGCGGGTGGTCAGGCCGCGCGGCGTGACCTGCAGCGCGCTCGACCAGCAGTGGTTGAGCGGCGGCGCCAGCGCCAGCGCCACCTTGCCGACCACCTGCGTCCACATGTGCAGGGTCGCCTGGGTCTCCTTCCAGTCGTCGTAAGGGAGCGCCGGCCACAGATCGTCGGTCGCGGGTGTCGTCATGGTGGGTCCTCACATCGCCGGGATGCTGGAAAAGAGTACGCTATCACAGCGTCGCGGCCGCGGCGCGGACGGACGCAACCAGGGAGCAGACCATGAAGCAGGCACCGTGTGAACACCTGGCCGCGATTGATGCGGTCAAACCAGCGACGAAGCACGAATGCGCGGATTGCATCAAGATCGGCGGTAGCTGGGTGCACCTGCGCACCTGCCAGCAATGCGGAGTGACGCGCTGCTGCGACTCCTCTCCGAACCGGCACGCCACCGCGCATGCCGGGAGCAGCGGCCATCCCGTCATCGCGTCCGCGGAGCCTGGCGAACGGTGGCTGTTCTGCTATCCGGACGAAGAGATGGTGGAGTACTAAGGAAGGAGTGGAGGAACCGGCGGCCGGCCGGTCCCTCCGTTCGGCAGGGGCAAAAACAGTGCGGGGTTCAGCGTGGAGAGAAGAAACTACTGCCAGCGCCTCAACACGAACCGGGCGACCTGCGCAAAAACAGACCCCGGTTGCGCCTCGCGCGCGCGCTTGAAGCTGGTGGCGAGGTAGTTCCAGAAGTAGCAGATGCGGTTTTCGTGATAGACCCGATCGGGCTCGCGGCGTCGCACTGTCGCCTCGACCCATTTGAGGACCGACGATGCGAACGCACGATAGATGTGCGGGCTGGCACCGAACAGCCGGGACTCCAGAGGAGCGCTCACCAGCCGACCGTCCCTGTCCAGCCGGTCGAGGAGTTCCAGGCGGGCGTGGACTTTGCCGTAATTGCGGAACCAACCGCGGAAGTACTGTTTCTTGAGTCGCTCCGGCGGAATCGGCACCGTCACCACGACGTCGGGCACGTACATGCCGCGGCAGCCCGCCCGCCACATCCTCAGCTGAAGCTCACGATCCTGCCCGCGTGGATAATCAGTCGAGAACATGCCGGCCTTGTCGAACGCCGAGCGCCGCGAAGCGAGATTCGCTGTCAGCAGACAGGTCGCCGCCTGTCCGGCATTGACGGGCAGGTCGTGATCGCCGTGTTCGCAGATCGCCAGTGGTCCACTCTGGAGCCCTGTGAACCAGGACGGGACGTGGTCGGGCCACTCGGGCACCACCCGTCCTCCGATGCAGTCGACGTCGGGATATCGTTCGAACGACCGCACGATTGAGGCGACCCAATCAGGCGCGGCACGGCAGTCATCATCGGTGATGGCGATGATCGGAGCGCGGGCGTGGAGGATACCGGTGTTCCGGCCGTAAGACACGCCCTGCCGCGGCTCGAACAAATACGTGAGCGGAACCGGGCTCGACGCCATCGCCGCCTCGATCACGGCGCGGGTCGCATCGGTCGACCCGTTGTCCACGATCAGCACCTCGTAGGGCACGTCGCCGACCTGATGCAGCAGCCGCTCGAGCGCTGCGCGTATATCTTTCTGCCGATTATGGGTGGAGACGACGACCGAGACCGCGAACTCGCCGCCATCGTCCGGCGTCGCCATCACTTCGCGCCGCCGACTCGTGAACTCCGCCACCAGCGTCGGTTGGCCCGCCGCACCCGCGCCGCCTGAACTGTGACTTCCTGCCGCGCGCTGCTCGCGGTCAGCGAGCGCGGATGATACCGGTAGTAGTAGAGCACGCGGAACAGCCGCTGCATGGTGAACCTTCGAGCCACGCGCAGCCAGTAATCGTAATCCTCGGCCAATACCGCCCTGGGATCGTAGTCACCAAGCGCCTCGTAGACCGCCCGCCGGTACATGAAGCTGCCGCCGACGCGGTTCTTCACCCGCAGCCCTTCAGGCGGCGGCACCCACAGCATGCCGACGACCTGGTCCTCCGCATCGATTTCGTAGGCGTCGGAGTAGACGAAAGCAACGTCGGGATACGTGCACAGGAACCGGACCATCTGCTCAACCGCGTCCGCCACGTAGAGATTGTCGTCCGACGTCCACGTCAACAGTGCTCCGGACGCCGCGGCGAAGCCGGTGTTCAATGCCGCAGGGAGCCCACGATTGACTTCGTGGCGCACGTATCTGAGGCGAGGGTCGCTGAAGCGTCCGAGGACCTCGGCCACCTCCGGGCCGGAGCCATCGTCCACCACCACCACCTCGAGATGGCGATGCGTCTGGGCGAAACAACTCTCCAGCGACTGCGCAAGGTATTTCGTTCCGTTGTAAGTGGGCAGGATGATGCTTACCTCGAGCTCGGGGTCGTATCGGCGCCAGGTGCCAACGCTGGAGGGCAGCGGTTCGCCGGCCGCGATGCACGGCCACGGCAGCCGGCGCCGCCTGATGCACCTGCGCAGCTCGGACGCCCAGACCGGATCGAGCGCGACGATGACGTCGGCGTCCGCGGCGCGGAGACTCTCGATTAACAGCGGCGCGGTGACCGTCGAGAGGATCGCGGCCGCCGCCCGGAACGGCGCCAGGCGCTGCCGCGCCAGCAACCACCGCAGCGCCCTCATCCTGCGCGTCGTCACGCCGGCGGTGAGGTGCACGTGGGTGCCGTCGGCCGGAGGCAGCCCGCGTGAGTTGGAGAGCAGTACAGTCTCGACGTCTTCATCGTCTGCGGCAGCCATGAGCGGCGTCCGCCGCCGCTGATCGAACGCCGGCAGGTCGGGACCGAACAGACAGATCCTCACGCCGGGCGCTCCGACGCCTTGTCGCCGATGGTCACGAGCAGGTAGCCCTGCCGGCCCCACGCCGGCTCGACGTGATGGCCCATGCGAAGCAGCGTGATGCAGGCGCGTCGCAGTTGCGGTCCGAACGGCATCGTCAGAAAATCGAGCGAGTGACGAGCGGCGACGGTGAACTCGGTGGTGCGGACGGCCCCGGCCTGCGCAAAGGTGGACTTCAAGGAATACGAAGGCACTTCTCCGCCCCACGTCCACTTGCCTGACCGTTCCATGTACCACTTGCCGACCCGGTAGGCGATCGAGGCGGCATTGGGCACCAGCACGATGACCCGCTTACGGGCGACGCGGAAGGCTTCAGTGATGATCGCCGTCACTTGCTCGCGGTCGAAGTACTCGAGCACGCCACAACTAAAGACCGCGTCGACAGAGTTCGAGGCGAACGGCAAGGGACGCGTGATGTCGCCGACGCAGAACCTCCCCTCAACACCACAGGCCGCGAACATCTGTCGGCTGAAGCGGATGTTCTGTGGCGACCAGTCCATCAGCGTCGGACGCCGGCCGGCCCGCGCCAGCAGCGCCGAGTGATCGCCGCGGCCGCTACCGAGGTCCAACACCGTCGCGCAATCGACGGTGTGCTCGACCAGCAACTCCGTCCAGGGAACGACCGGCCCTCGCGCGACCAGCGCCTCCGCGAACTGTTCTGGAGAGCGGTCTGTGGAGAGAACCTGCGACCACTGCTGCGGCGTCAGATTCCGCTCGTCCTGGAGATCGGCTGGGTCCATCTGGCCTCTGGGTCGGTTGCTGTCGTTCTCGGGTGGCGCTCACACGCCCGCGCTGCCGGAGGCCTGCAGCACCAGCCCGTCGATGAAGAACTTGACCGCCCAGCTGATCTCCTGCTGCGGCAGGTATGCGGCTCCGGCTCCATAGCTACCGTAGAACCCCCCGCTCGGCAGCTGCAGGGTCTTGAGGTAGTCCATGGCGGCATCGGCAGGACGACGATCGCCAATGCGGTACCAGGCGATGGCGAGTTGGGCCAGCCCTGTCGAACAGATCCAGCTCACGCCCGGATAGGCGGGAATCGAGCCGTCTGGCGCCTGGATGGCGGCCGCGGCGGCGAGGCCGCGCCGCGCAAGATCGTCTTCGCCGAGCTCGCCCAGAGCCTCCATCATGTAGCCGAAAATGTGCGACAGCGTGCCGAGCTCCGACTTGAACTCGACGAGGTCCGGCTGCCGCTTATAGTAGGCGAGGGCCTTGGTCGCGGCATCGATATACGGCTGGTGGTGGAGGCGCGCGCCCGCCGCCAGCAGCGGCGGCAGGACGTAGAGGTTGGCGTACTCGGTGAACGTACTCCCGTCGGCGCACTTCCAGAGGGTGTACGACGGGGTGCCAACCCGGCCATCCTCCGCGATCTGGGAGACCACGAAGTCGCACGCCTTGCGCAGGTGCGGCTCGACCGCCGGCATGTCCTCGAGCACGGCGAGAAACCCGCGGACCGCCTGCGCCGTGTCGAAGGTGTAGGGCACGCCGTCCGGCGCGCAGAAAGCGCCGTCGGCGCGCTGCACCGACGCTTCCCATCGCGCCATCTCGAGTGCCATCTTGCGCTCGCCGATGCCGTGCAGCGTGGCGATCAGATAGCCGGTCACTTCCTGCGAGCCGACGGTGTGCTGGTGATGCGGCACGATGCCGCCGCCGGGCGCCCGATGCGTCCGGATCCAGGCGAGGCCGCGCTCGAGCGGAGTGCTAGCTGGCGTCCGCCGCCACGGCCACGCTGCCGACCAGGGGGAGATCGTTGGCGTCTTCAACGGATATTGTCCTGCTTCCGGAATTGATCGATGCATAAGCCAATTCGATGAGCTGCTGCGCCCGTACCCCGGCGGTCGCGCGCACCTCTGACGGCTCGGCCCCGTGCAGGATGTCGGCAAAATGATCGATTTGCCTGGCGAACGCCTTCTTGCCGTCATTGGTGTTCGCGGACCGCTTCGATTCCGACCAGGTCGCCAGCCGATAGGTCAGGCCGCCGTAGTCGAGGGCGGCGGTGCCCTGGTCGCCGTAGATTTCCAGATACGCCGTCGGAGGCGTCGCCACGGCCCAGCTCAGATCGATGCTGACGGCGGCGCCGCTGCGAAGCTGGCAGGTGATCGAGGCGCCGTCCTCGACCGGGAGCGGCCGGGAGTTGCGCGCCGTGGCGGCAAGCGATGCCACAGGCCCGAGCAGGAACTCGACGAGGTCGAAGGCGTGGGCGCCGTTGTCCATGACGATCCCGCCGCCGGCGAGTCGAGGGTCGGCGAACCACTTGCCGGCCATGTCCAGATCGGCGGCGAACATCAGGCGGGCGCTGCCGATGCGGCCCAGCGAGCCGCTGTCGATCAGCTCCTTCGCCGCGCGCACCTCATCAAAGAACCGGAACTTGAAGCCAGCGACAAGGTGGCGGCGGCTGCGGTCGGCGGCGGCGGCCATGGCGCGGGCGTCGGCGAGCGATGTCGCCAGCGGCTTCTCGCAGAGCACGTGCGCGCCCGCCGCCAGCGCGTCAGTGACCACTTGACGATGCGCGGCCGGCACGACGCAGACGCTGACCCCGTCGACCTGCTCGGCCGCCAGCAGTTCCTGGTGCGAGCCGTAAGAGCGCCCTCCAGCGAGCGCCGCAAATCGTTGCGCCGCGGCGACCGACGTATCCGCAAACGCGACCACGTCGATGGCGGGATTGCGCTGATAGGCCTCGAGGTGCCAGCGGCCCATCTGGCCGCAGCCGATGATTGCCACCCGCAGCCGCCGCGCGGCTGCG
>JBDTOB010000168.1:0-6041 GCA_039933435.1 Acidobacteriota bacterium
CGCGTCGAGCAGCGCGTTCGGTCGGGGTCCGACCAGCAGCACGTGCGACTGCCCGGCCCGCAGCAGATTCACGTCCGGACTCTCGTGAACGAGGCCGCACCTGGCCGCCTACGGCGAACAGGCTTTAGTCACTTGGTCCAGGACCGCCTTCAGCCACGCCGACTGACGGCTGAAGGTCGCCTTCACCAACGCGATGGCGGCCGCCGTCGGCGGCGGCGTGACCTTCGCCGGATCCATCACGGCGGTCAGCCACTTGACGAGCGCGTCCTTCTCGGCAGCGGTCGCGGCGTCGCACACGAACCGACGGATCCGGGCGAGCGCCGCCTGCTGGATTGGCGGTGCGCTCGAGGCGAGGAGATTGTCAACGAGACGGGTTCCCGCTCCATCAAGCTCGCGCAGCGCCGTGGGCCAGCGCTTCCGCTCCTCGAGCAGCGCGGGGTCGACGCTCGCGGGCAGGAAGTGCACGCCGGTGATGAAACCCTCCGTGTAGGCCAACACTTCGAGCGCCGAGACGGCGCCGACGACTCCCGCGCGTGCCATCTGGTAGCGGGCGCTGGTCAGGTCTTTCGAGAACGCGGTGTCCAGCCAGGCCTGAAACGTCGCGCTCGTGAAGTCGTCGCGCCAGCGCAGCAGCCAGCCGATCGCGTCCGCGTTCTGCGAGACGTGCCGCATCTCGTGACGCATCGTGGCCACCGGCCAGTCTCGCGTGTAGTCGACCGAGTCCTGGTGAAACGCGGTGCTGCCGACGATCACGGCCACCGGAGGCGGCGGTCCGTCGCGGCTGATCGGCAATGCCGGATTGCTGTAGGTGCCCTTCGCGTCGATGTAGCCGGTCTCGCCCTGCGCTGACTTCAGTCCTCCCACATTGAGGCCCGCATGGAAGGGCGTCCCCTTGTGAATGTCGGGTTCGAGGTAGCGCGCGCGCAGGAATTGCACCTGCCCGGTGTCCGCCTGCTGCGCGACATCGGAGAGGCGTTGACCGTCCGATGTCCCCTTCGGCCAGCCGGTGTTCCTGAGGTCCTGGATCCGATCGAAATCGTCCTCGGGCAGCGGCTCGCTCACCAGCGGACCGGGTAGCCAGGTGAACTCCGGCGCCTGGATCGCCAGACGCGCCCGATGCTGACCGCGAATCGCCGATGCCTTCGTACCTGTGAGGTCGATCCGCGGCGTCGGGCTCTCGTTGCCCTTCGTCTGCGTCCAGGTGATCTCGACCGTCACTTTGTAGAGCACGTCCAGCCCCCGTACCAGAAACGCCTCGGCATGGAAGCCGGAGACGATGCTGTCGGGCGGGCTGGCCGACGCGAAGTGGGCGCGGGCCTTGTCGGGGGGGATCGTCGGCGACGGCGCGTCGAACATGTAGAGCGCGGATCCGGAGCGACGGATGACGGCGTCGTAGAACGGAGACTTGAGATTCACTGCGTCCGCGTGCCAGCGGCAGAGCGCAGGCTTCCTGGCCCGATCCGGGTCCGTGGACAGGAAGTAGGGCATGTCCATTGTCGCCGGATGATCCAGGCGCTGCCGGACCGCGATGCGCTTCGCCTTCGAGCCGGTTGAGGCCGGGAAGGCGAGGACGGCGTCGCGCCAGATCATCTGCAGCCAGCGGCAGTCAAGAGCGTCCGGCCCCAGGTAGAGGAGCGAATAACCATCCCGATCGCCGGTGAGACTCGAGTGCTCGCCTCGCTTTGCGCTGACGGATCGCTCGCCATCAAGCTTGCCGGTCTTGAAGTCGACGTTCGTTCCGCCGTCGGTGGTGAACGGGCCCGGCTGGGGGACGGGTGGCGGGTGCCGAACGTAGCGAATCACACGGCGCAGCTCGATGCCGTGCGGCCGCAGCCGGTCGCGCTCCAGCGTCGGGATCAGGACGGCTTCCAGGCGATCGCGATCGGTGTCGGTGAGGTCCTTGACCGCCCGCAGGACGTCGTCGCGCTTCCCGTCTCGAATGTGGGTCGCGAGCCTGCGCGCGAGGCCGGCGAAGTCCGAGATCGGACCTTTCGGCACGAGCGCCGGCTGCGGCTTCTGCGGAAGCGTCGATGGCCTCGGCGGCTTGGCTGCCTGTGGCTTCGCCGGAGGCGTCGGCGCCTGCGGAGGCTTCGGATCGGGATCACCCATGACCGCGTACCGTCGTTAGGCCGGCGGGTCCTTCACCTGCAGCGTCTTGGGGTCGTACTCGACGGCCAGCGCGGCGAGCTGGTCGGTCGGCAAAATCTCCATCCATTGGGAGAAGACGGGCTGCCCGGTGCCGTCTCCCCCGAAGCGCACGCCGCCCGCGAGCGGATAGAAGCCGTGCTCGAAGACCGCTTCGGTCGGCAGGCTGCCGGCGAAGTGGTTGCTTGGATCGTCCGGATGCGCCGGATCGCCGACGATCGGCGTGCGCGCGTTGGTGTCGAACTGCTGGATCCGATCGATCAGGAAGTTCAAGGCGTCGCGGACGGTCACCGGATGCCCCGGCGTCGGTGTGATCTCCGGCGGATCGCCGGGCGCCGCGCTGTACGCGGCCTCGAGTCCCTCGGTCCCTTCGACGTGCGCCTGCTGCAGCCAGTTGAGGGCTGCCGCTTCCTTGCCGATCCGGATCGGCATCACCGCCTTCACCCAGGGTGCATTGAGGAACGCGTTGCGCAGGTTGTCGCCGTCGAGCTGCAGGAGCCATCCGAGCGACGAACCGAGCTTTGTCGGCTGGCTGTCCTCGGTGATGTAGTAGTTGTCGCGGTTGAGCTCGCGCGCTCCACCCCAGTCGACGATGTTCTCGGAGGTGATCGCCGTTCCGGCCGATGCGCTCGCCCCGGTCGTGATCACGCCTGGCAGCCGGACGCTGATCGCGTCGAACAGCCCATGCGTCGCCCCTGCGGGTGGGGTCGACCCGCCGCCGCCGACGCCACTGCCGTCTTCGCCGAGGTGCTGGGCGCTGCGGTGCAGCCGCGGCGCCCACCATTCGGGCGCGACGAAATACAGCATACGGTCGACGTCGAAGATGGACCGCACCAGCTCCGAGACGACGTGCTTCGACTGGTTCTCACCGACGCCCATCAGCTGGCTGATCAGCGCCCGATAGACGACCGTCCGCTCTTCCTCGCGCAAATCCTCCGCCGGGCGCGGCGTGATCCCGCTCGCCAGCTTGATGCGCTCGCGCGCCGCGGTATAGAACGCTTCCTTGTAACGGCGCGCCTTCTCGTGGCTGTAGGCAGTCATCCGCGAGTTGTATTCGGCGGTGATGGCGTCGCGCACCGGCTTGCTCGGCTCCCAGTGCAGCACGACCTTGAGCGGGATCTGGTTCTGGCCGTTCCAGTTGACGTAGTTGAGATGAATCGTGAACACCGCGGCGCTGCTGCCGTCGGCGGACGAGAGGTTCCTGACCGACAGCAGCGCATCGGATCCCTGCGGGTCGAGGTCGACGGATGTCAGCGTGAACCCCGGCTGGGCGTAGGTGACGCGCTGCTCGAAGTCGGCCTGGATGTGCTCGGTGGCGTCGAAAAGGCCGCCGGACTCGGTCTCGGTGCCGTCCGTGTACTGGTTGTCGGTGTCGTCGGTGTCGAGGCCAACGAACGGGATCGACAGGCTGAGCTCCTGCGCCTGCGCCGTCGGTATGACCGGCGCCTCCGGCTGAACGAGATCGCTGAGATCCGGCGGCTGCCCGATGTGCACGAATTTCGAGATGCCGAGCTCGCGGCCGGCGTCGTCGACAAACGTATGCCAGCAGAGCGACACGCCGATGTCCTGCACCTGCACGCCGACTTTACGCATCTTCCGACGCAGCTCGTAGTTGACGAGCTTGTCGGTCGTGTTCGAGATCACGTAACGCTTGCTCGAGGTCTCGGTGAGCTCCGTGGACGTCTTGAAAGTCGTCTTGAAGTTGCGCTTGATCTCGCTCGACAGCTTCTCGCTCTGCTGGCGCATCTGCTTGTGTGTCGATTCCCGCGAGGACGACTTGGTCTTGTCGAGCGAGAGGTCCGCGGTCGCGGAGGCCGAGTAGATCGGCGTCGAGTAGGAGCCGGTCGCCGAAAACCCGAACTTGATGTTCTCGCGGTTCTCCTCTTTCACGGCGTCGGCGAGGTCGTCCTGGGTCGTGACGTCGGTCTCGGACTTGACCGTCGTCTCGAGCGACTGCTCGACGGATTTCTCGGTGCGCGTGCGCCGTTCGGAGATCTCGACGAGCTCGACGGTGCCGCCGGGACTCAGCCAGACGTGGCCTGCCGGCGGACCCAGGAACGAGTCGAACTCGAAGAAATACTCGCGGTAGAGATGGATGATGCCGATCGGCGACAGGATGGCGTCGTACGGACCCGCCCCGAAGCTGAGCAGCGGGTCGGCAATCGTCGCCGCCGCGGCGAGCGCCGAAGCCGGCGCACTGAAGAACAGCGGCTCGAGGCTCGCCGGCGTGTGCGTGGCGAGGAAGATGAGATACCCGGCGACCTTGCTTTCGCGTCCGAACAGATCGAACGCGACGGTCTTGGGATCGCGGGTGCCGTTTGCCTTCGTGAAGGCGTCGACGTAGGTCTGGATGTCGGGATAGTTCGCGAGCTCGCTGCTCGTGACGATGGCCTGGAACTTCTTCAGGAGCGCCGCGACGTGATCGGCCGTGATGACCGCGGTCCAGTCGGCCGGCGGGCGGGCGCCGAGTTCGCTGGCGATCAGGCGTGCCACGCCGCTGTCGATCGCGGTCGAGACCCGTGGTGCGGTCGCCATCGAGAGGTCGAGCGGCTCGAACTTCGAGACCGTGAGCGCCGAGCGCGTGGCAAAGGTGACGCCGCCGGTGGCGAGCCCCTCACGCAGCGTGACTTCGACCGGTGGCCGTGCGTTCGCGAGCGCACGCGAGGCGAGCTCGATGTAGAGCGAGGCGCGGAACCGATCGTAGCGCTTCGCGATCCGTTGCGACTTCCACCCCAGGAGCGGCTGATAGATTCCGAAGAGCTCGCTCGCGTACGGCAAAATCCCCTTGAAGTCGTCAAAGGCAGCCATGTGTGGTCACTCTCTCTCTCTGTAGCTTCGTGAGGGCCGTGCGCTCGCGACGTGCGTGACCGGCTACCGTGGAGCCAGAGGAAACCCGTCCACCGTGCGGCGCGAACGTGAAGGCCATCGCCTCAAGCTCTCCCGTGCGGCAGGCCCATTCATATCACGACGAGCCGCGAGCAGTCCCACGCACCGTGGTGGCGTCGAAGAATCCCGCGCGGAAGGCCCGGTATGGATCAATAATCAGCTCATCAACGAACAGTCGGCGCGCGGTCGACTCACGCGCCTGACGGCATGAGCGATGGGTCCTGGAAGCGGACGGAGGAGGCAGTATGTCGGATCGATCGTCGAAGACGCCGCTGGGTCGAATGAGTCGTCGGACGATGCTGGGGACGACCGCCTTGCTCGGGGGAGTCGCCGCCGGACTCGCCGGGGACGCCGCCGGGCAGCAGCGAACGACACGCGCCACGCCCGGATCGGCCGACACGCCGGGGGCTGCTCCCAATCTGGTTCCCCCGGTGGTCCAGATCGCGGACGGCAAGCTTCGCGGCCTTCGCGAGGGGAAGACCCTTTCCTTCCTCGGTATCCGCTACGCCGAAGCCGAGCGCTTCGGTCCGCCGAAGGCGGTCCAGCCCTGGGAGGGCACGAAGAACGCCCAGGTCTGGGGCCCGGTCTGCCCGGCGCCGGAACAGATCACAGTGAGCCCCGACGAGCTGGTCTTCCCGCATCGCTACTGGATCGCGAACGAGCACTGTCAGTACCTGAACGTCTGGACCCAGGCCCTCACCCCGGCGGCGAAGAAGCCGGTCATGGTCTGGATGCACGGCGGCGGCTTCACCAACGGCTCGTCGATGGAGTCCTACGCCTACGATGGCCGCACGCTCAGCGAGTTCGGCGACGTCGTCGTGGTCAGCATGAACCACCGGTTGAACATCCTCGGCACGCTGGATCTGTCGGCCTATGGGCCGCAATACGCGGCCTCGCGCTACACGGGCACGGCCGACCTGGTGACGGCGCTGCAGTGGGTGAAGGCGAACATCGGCGCCTTCGGCGGCGACCCCGGCAACGTGATGATCTTCGGACAGTCGGGGGGCGGC
>JBDTOB010000169.1:0-6029 GCA_039933435.1 Acidobacteriota bacterium
GGCGCGCAGAACGATCTCCAGCGCGCCACCGACATCGCCCGCGCCATGGTCACCGAGTTCGGGATGAGTGAGACGCTCGGCGCGGTCAACTACACCGCGCACAAGCGCAGCGCCTTCCTCGACAATCCGTTCGCGCCGGAGCGCGGCAACTATTCCGAGGACACGGCGCTGAAGATCGACGCCGAGGTCAAGCGCATCCTCGGCGAGGCGGCGGAGAGCGCCCGCCGCGTCATCAGCGAGCACCGCACCGTTCTCGACGTGCTCTCGGAGCGGCTGCTGGAAAAGGAAGTCATCGAAGCCGAGGAGCTTCAGGCGATCCTGCATCCGGCGCCGGCGGTGCCCTGATGGCGACGGCGGCGGAATCGGAGGCCTTCGAGGACATCCTCGAGTACCTCCGCCAGACGCGCGGGTTCGACTTCACCGCCTACAAGCGCGCCAGCCTGATGCGCCGCGTCGTCCGGCGCATGCACGTCGTCTCATCGGCGTCCTTCGACACCTACCTCGACTATCTGCAGGTGCATTTGGAGGAGTTCGAGGCGCTCTTCAACACCATCCTCATCAACGTCACGGCCTTCTTCCGGGACGCGGAGGTCTGGGACTACGTCGCCTCGCACGTCCTGCCGGCGATCATCGAGGAACAGGCGGCGAAGGGGCCCATCCGGATCTGGAGCGCCGGCTGCGCGTCCGGCGAGGAGGCCTATTCGGTCGCCATCCTGCTGGCCGAACGCCTGGGGCTCGAAGGGCTGCGCGACCGCGTCAAGATCTACGCGACCGACGTCGACATGGAGGCGCTTGGACAGGCGCGCCAGGCCAGCTACCCGGCGCGGCTGCTCGAGAACGTGTCTCCGCCGCTGGTCGAGAAGTATTTCGACGCCGCCGGCGATCGGCTGGCGCTCAACCGCGAGCTGCGGCGCGCGGTGATCTTCGGCAAGCTCGACCTGCTGCAGGATGCCCCGATCTCGCGGGTGGACTTCCTGCTCTGCCGCAACACGCTGATGTATTTCAACTCCGAGGCGCAGGGGCGCATCCTGGCCCGCTTTGCGTTCTCGCTCAACCCGAACGGCTTTCTGCTGCTCGGGCGGGCGGAGATGCTCTTCAGCCACGCGACGCTGTTCACCGCCGTCGATCTGAAGCGCCGCCTGTTCCGGGTCACGCACAAGAATCACGGACGCGACCGGGGGGCCCCCCCGGCTGCCGCGGATGCTCTACCGATGGGAGCCGACGTGCCTCAAGACATTCGCCTGCGCCATGCCGCCTTCGAGGCCGAATCTTCGGCCCAGCTGGTGCTCGACCCCGGTGGCCGGCTGATCGCCGCCAACCAGCGCGCCCGGCAGCAGTTCGGGATTTCGACCCGGGATATCGGCCGCGCCGTCCAGGACCTCGAAGTGTCCTATCGTCCGGCGGAGCTGCGCGGCGCGCTCGACCGGGCCGTGAGCGAGCAGCATGAGGTCAGCCTCAAGGACGTCCACGTCCTCACCGGCGGCGAGACGCGCTACTACGACGTCGCGGTGACGCCGCTCTTCGACGAAGCGCGCGCCCTGATTGGATCGCGCATCACCTTCGAGGACGTCACCCGCTACCGGGTGCTGCAGGCCGAGCTCACCGCCTCGAAGCAGGAGCTCGATACCGCCTACGAGGAGCTGCAGTCCACCAACGAGGAACTGGAGACGACCAACGAGGAGCTCCAGTCCACGGTCGAGGAGCTCGAGACGACCAACGAGGAGCTGCAGTCCACCAACGAGGAACTGGAAACCATGAACGAGGAGCTGCAGTCGACCAACGAGGAACTGCAGACGATGAACGACGAGATCCGCAGCCGCGGCGGCGATCTCGACACGGCCAACGCCTTCCTGGGTTCGGTGTTGGGCAGCCTCAGTTCCGCCGTCGCGGTGGTCGATCGGGAATTTCGCGTGCAGATCTGGAACGGCGGCGCGACCGAGCTGTGGGGAGTCACCTCGGCCGAAACGGTGGGCACGAACTTCCTGGCGCTCGACATCGGCCTGCCGGTGGAAGCGCTGCGGGAGCCGATCCGCGAGGTGCTGACCGCGTCGGTGGCGTCGGCCGAGAGGACACTGGGGGGGGTCAACCGGCGCGGCCGGTCGGTGCGGTGCCGCATCCGCCTGGCGCCGCTGAACGCGCCAGGTGCGCCGGAGATCTCCGGCGTCATCCTGGTCATGGAAGAGGCGGCCGAGACCGCCTGAGCCTCAGTCGGCGGTGTCGCTCACGGCCTGTGGCGCGACCGTCGCCGTCGCCGGCTCCGTCACCACCTCCGGCCCTTCGTGGAGGGACGTGCGGTTGGTCAGCAAGTCGCGGATGACCGAAGCGTGCTCGTCGGCCGCCGTCGCCCGCTCCTGAAACGCCTTCGCCACCCAGTTGTGGTTGCGGCTGCGCGCCCGCTCGGCGAGCCGGTGGGTCAGCGCCGCGCGCTCCTCCAGCGACCGCAGCGCCACCCACAGCGCCCGATCCACCGAGTCGGTCTGCGCCTCGAGCATGCTCTCCGGGGAGTAGACGTGGCCGACGCGACACCGGAACCGGACGATGCCCCGCTCCTCCGACTCCCACAGCGTGCCATGGCACTCGGGACAGGTGACGACCGACACTTTGCCGGGCCGGTCGGTGGCATCGACGGCAATGTTGGGCGGCCCGAGATCCGTCTCGATGGTGTTGACGTGCGGCCCGGTGCCGGGATCCGCCGGCTCGAGCTCCTCGGTCGCCAGCCTGACCAGCATCGCGCCGAGCTCGCGCACCGGCAGGACGTGATCGACCTTGACGAAGGCGCGGGCGCTGCGCGGCATGCTCGACGCGAAGGCCTCGTCCGGATCCTGCACCAAGGCGATGCCGCCGGCCTCCTTCACCGCCGCCAGGCCCGCGGTGCCGTCGTCCAGCGCGCCGGTGAGGACGACGCCGATGACCCGCCGACCGTAATCGCGCGCCGCCGAGCGGAACATCGGGTCGATGGCCGGCCGGTAGCCGTTCTCGGTCGGGCCGTGAACGATCCGGATACGGCCCTGGTTGAGGGTGAGGTGGTGGTCGGGGCGGGCGACGTAGATCCGGCCGCGCTCGATCGGGTCGCCGTCCGCGGGGTGGACGGCCGGCAGCCGTCCGGCCCGAGTCAGGATTTCCGGCAGCACGCTGCGGCCCCGCGAGACGTGGAGGACGACGAAGACGGAAGCCGGCAGCGAGCGCGGCAGCTCGGCGACCAGGGTGCTGAGCGCCTCGACGCCTCCGGCGGAGGCGCCAACCACGATGATGTCCCGGTTCGGCATGGCCAGGGGGTCCCGAGTCTCCGGTCAGCCCATCTTCTGCATCGACGCCAGGAAGTCCTGGTTCGACTTGGTTTTGCCCATCTTGTCGAGCAGCAGCTCCATCGCCTCGACCGCGGAGAGCGGATTGAGCACCTTGCGCAGCACCCAGACGCGGTTGAGATCCTCGCGCGGCAGCAGCAGCTCCTCTTTCCTGGTGCCGCTCTTCTGCATGTCGATCGAGGGGAAGACCCGCTTGTCGGTGAGCTTCCGATCGAGATGGATCTCCATGTTACCGGTGCCCTTGAACTCCTCGAAGATGATGTCGTCCATGCGCGAGCCGGTGTCGATGAGGGCGGTGGCCATGATCGTGAGCGAGCCTCCCTCCTCGATGTTGCGGGCGGCGCCGAAGAAGCGCTTGGGCTTCTGCAGGGCGTTCGAGTCGAGGCCGCCGGAGAGCACCTTGCCCGACGGCGGGCTGACCGAGTTGTAGGCGCGGGCGAGGCGGGTGATCGAGTCGAGGAGGATGAGGACGTGCTTCTTGTGCTCGACCAGGCGCTTGGCCTTCTCGATGACCATCTCGGCCACCTGGACGTGGCGGGCGGCGGGCTCGTCGAAGGTCGAGGAGATGACTTCGCCGTTGACCGAGCGCTGCATGTCGGTGACTTCCTCGGGCCGCTCGTCGATGAGCAGGACGATGAGGAAGACCTCGGGGTGATTCTTGGCCACCGACTGGGCGATGCTCTGGAGGAGCATGGTCTTGCCGGTGCGCGGCGGCGCGACGATCAGGCCGCGCTGCCCCTTGCCGATCGGTGCCATCAGGTCGAGGACGCGCCCGGCGAGGGTGTCGGGCGAGGTCTCGAGGATGAAGCGCTCCTGCGGGTAGAGCGGCGTCAGGTTCTCGAAAAACAGCTTGTCGCGCGCCAGGTCCGGCGACTCGAAGTTGACCGCCTCGACCTTGATCAGCGCGAAGTAGCGCTCCCCTTCCTTCGGGGGGCGGATCTGGCCGGAGACGGTGTCGCCGGTCTGGAGGTCGAACTTGCGGATCTGCGAGGGGGAGACGTAGATGTCGTCGGGGCCGGGCAGGTAGTTGTAGTCGGGGGCGCGGAGGAAGCCGAAGCCGTCGGGGAGCACTTCGAGGACCCCTTCCGAGAAGATGAACCCGCTCTGCTCGGTCTGCGCCTTGAGGATCTGGAAGATGAGCTCCTGCTTGCGCATCCCGGTCGCGCCGGCGACCGTCAGGTCCTTGGCGATCTGGGTGAGCTGCTGGATGCTCTTGTCCTTGAGATCGTTGATGTTCAGGCCGCGGCCGCGGCGCCCTTCTTCGGGGCCGCCCTGCCGGGGGGCGGGCTGGGTGGCCGGCGCGGCGGCCTCCTGCGTGGCCTCCTGCGGGGCGTCCTGCGGCGCTTCCTGAGGCGCGTCCTGCGGCTGGTCGCCGTTGGGCTGGTCGGGGGCGGCGGTCTGGTCGGCGGGCGGACGCCCGGAGCTGCGTTTGTTGGTAGGCATGAGACTGCTGGCGCTCTGTCGGTGTTCGGAAATCGGGTTGTGGCGCGACGTTGGCGTTATTACTGATTGCGGGCGGCGTGGAGTGTTCCGGGCCCGCGGCTCGAGCGGCTTGGGATTGGACCTGTTGTGCTGCCGGTGAGTATAGGCAGCCGCCGGGCCGCTGTCAAGAACGCGTATCAAGCCGTGCTAACTGTTACCGAGCGAGCGATCATCACGCCGCAAATCGGGTTACCCATGAAAGGACGGATTCATGGGAGCCTCCCGAGTGGGACCACAGGCGACGCGCGAGTATTTGGCCCGGATGCGGGAGCGGTATGAACGAGCGGGGCGGGACACCAAAGGGGCCCTGCTGGATGAGGTGTGTGAGGTGACGGGGTATCACCGGAAGGCGGTGATCCGGCTGTTGCGGCGCGCCCCGCCGGCGGCGAAGGGCCCTCGCCGCGGTCGGCGGCAGGCGTATAGCGTCGAGGTGGTGGCCGCCTTGCGCGCCATCTGGGCGGCGGCCGGGTATCCCTGGTCGGTGCGGCTGAAGGCCTTGCTGCCGGCCTGGGTGCCGTGGGGACGGCGCCGCTTGCGGCTGACCGCGCCCGCCGAGCGCGCGTTGCTGCAGATCAGTGCGCGGCAGATCGATCGTCGCTTGCGGCCGTTTAAGCAGGAGCTCCGCACGCGGATGTATGGGCGGACGAAGCCGGGGACGCTGCTGAAACATCACATTCCCGTCCAGACCGAGCGGTGGAACGTCACCGAGCCGGGCTTCACGGAAATCGATCTCGTCTCGCACTCGGGTGATTGCGCCGAGGGGGAGTTCTTGCACTCGCTGAATGTGACCGACATCCACACGACCTGGGTCGAAACGCAGGCGGTGCTCGGGAAGGGCCAGGAGCGGGTGCGCCAGGCGCTCGAGACGATCGCGGAGGCGCTGCCGTTCCCGTTGCGCGGGATCGATTCGGACAATGGGTCGGAATTCATCAACGCCCATTTGTATGGCTACTGCCGCACGCGTGCCATTCAGTTCACGCGCGGCCGGCCCTACAAGAAGGACGACAACGCGCATATCGAGCAGAAGAACTGGACGCACGTGCGCAAGCTGGTCGGCTACGACCGCTAATGATTCGCCGGCCGCGCTCACTGCCCTCAACGCGCTGTATGCCGATCTGCGGTTGCTGGCAGAATCTGTGGCTGCCGTCAGCTAGAGCGGTTTTCACTTGTACGTAGTACTCGGACATGGTACCTCTTCCCAAGGAGGGTCCATGGCGGCGTACTCGATCGATTTGCGTGAGC
>JBDTOB010000170.1:0-6022 GCA_039933435.1 Acidobacteriota bacterium
CACATCTACCTGGCCATCCTCACCGACACCGGATCGTTCCATCACTCGCACATCACGCCGCGGACCTTCGACATCTGCCGGCAGACGGTGGAGGCCGGGGTCGACCCGGCGTCGATGGCGCGGCGGGTGTTCGACAGCAACAGCTTCGGCAAGCTGAAGCTGATTGGCGCGCTGCTCGACTCGATGGAGCTCATCGACGACGGGCGGGTCGCGATTCTCTACATGGACGACGGGATGCTGGCCGCCTGCGGTTGCACCCACAACGACACCGAAGGGCTCATCAACCTGCCGTTGACGGCGCGCGAGATTCAGGCGGTGGTGTTCTTCAAGGCCGGCCCCGAGGGCGAGGTGCGCGTCAGCATGCGCTCGAAGTACGACGTCGACGTCCGCCGGGTGGCGAACGACTACGGCGGCGGCGGCCACAAGAACGCCGCCGGCTTCACGGTCCCGGGGCCGCTCGATCGGGTGCGCGGCGCGGTGCTGCAGCGGCTCGTCGAAGCGGTCGCCGAAGGACTGCAGACGCGGCCCTGACCGCGGCCGGCACCTGGTTGTCCACCATCCTCAGCGGCGTGCTCGTCGTCGACAAGCCCTCGGGGCCGACCTCCCATGACGTGGTGGCGCGGGTGCGGCGTGCGCTGCGCACGCCGCGCATCGGCCATACCGGCACGCTCGATCCGCTGGCGACCGGCGTGCTGCCGCTGGTGGTCGGGCGCGCCACCCGGCTGGCCTCGCTCTTCAGCGGCGCCGACAAGGCCTACCTGGCCGGGGTGCGGCTGGGTGCGGCGACCGACACCTACGACGCCGCCAGCCTGGCCGGCCCAGTCCCCGAGCCCCCCACCGGCCTCGACGCCGCGGCAATCGAGGCGGCGCTGGACGCCTTTCGCGGTCCCGGGCTGCAGAGCCCCCCGGCTTATTCCGCAAAGAAGATCAACGGCGTGGCGGCCTATACCCTCGCCCGGCGCCACGAGCCGGTGCAGCCGCGCGCGGTGGCGGTGACGGCGACGCGGCTGGCGCTGATCGGCTACGAGGCCGGGCTGGCCCGCATCGAGGTCGAGTGCTCGGCCGGCTACTACGTCCGTTCCCTCGCCCACGAGCTTGGCCTCCGCCTGGGGTGCGGCGCCCATCTCGAAAGCCTCCGCCGCGTGCGCGCCGGGGCCTTCGACCTCGGTACGGCGGTGCCGCTCGCCGAGATCGAGGCGATGGGCGGCGGCGCCGCCGCCCGGCTGGTGCCGATGGAACAGCTCCTCCCGCACCTCCCGGCGGTGGTCCTGAACAGCCGCGGCGTGCGCCGCGCCAGCCACGGCAACGACGTCGTGCCGGAAGACCTGGCGGGGCCGGCGCCGGCCGTGGTCGAGGCGCCGGAGGCGGCCCGGTGGCGGCTCGTGGACGAGGCCGGGGCGCTCCTGGGGATTGCCGCCCGCACCCCAGGCGGCCTTTTGCATCCCGTCGTCGTCCTGGTGTAAAATATTGATTCGTTTGACGATAACCCCATCACAACAACGGCGATCTGGTGCGGCAGCAGGGCTGTCCGCGTTCTGGACCGTACGTGGAGGAAGCAGTGGCGTTTACCAAAGATCGCAAGCTGGAAGTCATCGGCACGTACAAGACCCACACCGCCGACACCGGCTCACCCGAAGTGCAGGTCGCGCTCCTCAGCGAGCGGATCAACTACCTCACCGAACACTTCAAGACCCACTCCAAGGATCATCACTCGCGCCGCGGCCTGCTGATGCTGGTCGGCCAGCGCCGCTCGCTCCTTGATTACCTGAAGGCCAAGGACCTCAGCCGCTACGCGGACCTGATCAAGCGGTTGGGTATCCGGAAATAGGCTGCGGGCGGTCCCGCGGCTCATCCCGCCGGGCCCTCTGTGGGCCACCCCTCGAACCACATTCACGCGACGCGCACTCCAGAAGCTGGCGCAGCTCACCAAGAGAAAGAAGCACATGCACACACGCGAAATAGCAATTGGCGGCGGCAAGACGATTTCCATCGAGACCGGCCGGCTGGCGAAACAGGCCGACGGGTCGGTGGTCATCCGCTCGGGCGACACCATGGTGCTCGTCACCGCCTGCGCGGATACCAATCCCCGCGAAGGCGTCGATTTCCTGCCGCTCACCTGCGATTACAAGGAGAACGCGTATGCGTCGGGGCGGATTCCCGGCGGCTTCTTCAAGCGCGAGGGCAAGCCGCCCGAGAAGGAAGTCCTCACCAGCCGCCTGATCGATCGCCCGATTCGGCCGCTGTTCCCGGCCGGCTGGCGCAACGAGTCGCAGATCATCGCGCTCGTGATCTCGGCCGACTCTGAAAACGACTCCGACGTGCTCTCGATCACCGGCGCCTCGGCGGCGCTCGCGCTCTCGAGCATCCCCCAGGCCCGGACCATCGCCGGCGTCCGCGTCGGCCACGCCGACGGCGACTTCATCATCAATCCCAGCTTCGAGCAGCGCAAGCGCAGCACCCTCGACCTCATCGTCGCCGGCAGCAAGGACGGCATCGTCATGGTCGAAGCGGGTGCCAGAGAAGTGCCCGAGGCGCAGATGGTCGAGGCGCTCGAGCGCGCCCACGCCGCCATCAAGGAGATCGTCGCCGGCATCGACCAGCTCGCCTCGCAGGCGGGCAAGACCAAGCGCCCCGCGGCCGCCAAGAAAGAGGTCTCGAAGGCGCTGGTGGCCGAAGTCGAGGGCAAGGTGCTCAAGCCGCTCAGCGACGCCATGCGCATCAAGGACAAGCTCGAGAACTACGCCACCGTCGACAAGGTGATCAGCGAGTTCGTCGCCAGCCTGCCCGACGACGATGCGACGCGGAAGGCGGAGTCGAAGTCGATTGCCAAAGGCCTCAAGGAGAAGATCCTGCGCGAGGAAATCCTCGATCGCGGCCAGCGCCTCGACGGCCGCAAGTTCGATGAGATCCGCAAGATCACCATCGAGGTCGGCGTCCTCCCCCGCACCCACGGCTCCTGCCTGTTCACCCGCGGCGAGACCCAGGCGCTGGTGACCGCGACGCTCGGCACCGCCGACGACCAGCAGAAGGTCGAAACCGTCGATGGCGAGACCTGGAAGCGGTTCATGCTGCACTACAACTTCCCGCCGTTCTCGGTCGGCGAGGTCAAGTTTCTGCGCGGCCCCGGCCGCCGCGAGATCGGCCACGGCGCGCTCGCCGAGCGCTCGCTGCTGCAGATGATGCCCGCCGAGGAGCATTTCCCCTACACCGTGCGGGTGGTCTCCGAGATCCTCGAATCGAACGGCTCCTCGTCGATGGCCTCGGTCTGCGGCGGGTCGCTGGCGATGATGGACGCCGGCGTGCCGCTCAAGAAGCCGGTCGCCGGCGTGGCGATGGGCCTGGTGATGAACGAGGAGACCGGCAAGTACGCCATCCTCTCGGACATCGCCGGCGCCGAGGACCACTACGGCGACATGGACTTCAAGGTCACCGGCACCGCCGACGGCATCACCGCGCTGCAGATGGACATCAAGGTCGCCGGCATCACCACCGAGGTGATGCGCAAGGCGCTCGAACAGGCGCGCCAGGGGCGGATGCACATTCTCGGCAAGATGCAGGAAACGCTGTCGCAGTCGCGCTCGGACGTCTCCGCGCACGCGCCGCGCATCGTCACCATCCGCATCCCGGTGGACAAGATCCGCGACGTCATCGGACCCGGCGGCAAGATGATCCGCAGCATCATCGAGCGGACCGGCGTCAAGATCGACGTCGAGGACGACGGCCGCGTCAACGTCGCCTCGGCCGACGAAGCTTCCGCCCAGAAGGCGATCAGCATCATCCAGGAGCTGACCGCGACGCCGGAGCTCAACAAGACCTACGCCGGCAAGGTGCAGCGGATCACCGATTTCGGCGCGTTCGTCGAGATCATGCCCGGCCTCGACGGTCTCCTCCACGTCTCCGAGATCGCGCACTACCGCGTCAAGGACGTCCGCGACGAACTGAAGGAAGGGGAACAGGTGATGGTCAAGGTGATCAACATCGACCCGTCGGGCAAGATTCGCCTCAGCCGCAAGGTCCTGCTGCAGCCCGACGAAGCCGCAGCCAAGGCCGAAACCGGCAAGCACTGAGGGCCAGACCGGCCGGAGTGCCAGGGCGGGAGAACCATTCCTCCCGCCCTGACGTCTGTACTCACGGGGGACCCATGCATCAGCTTGGATATCGCATCGTCGTCCTGTCCGCCTGCCTGGCGACGGCCGTCCTGGCGGGTCTGCCGGCGTCGGCGCTGCGGGCTCAGGGCACCGCCCGCGAATTCACCATTACCGGCGATCAGTTCGCGTTTTCGCCGGCGCGGCTCGAGGTCCGGAAGGACGATCTCGTCAAGATCACCTTCTCGGCGCACGACATCCCGCACAGCTTTACCATCGACGATTACCGCATTGCCAAGCGTGCGGGGGCCGGCCAGACGGTCACGTTCGAGTTCCGCGCCGACCAGGTCGGCACCCACCGGTTCTACTGCAACCTGACGCAGGACGCCCGCTGCCGGCGGATGGAAGGACAGCTCATCGTCCGCTGACGCCGTTGCCGCCGGCTGCGGTCCGCGGCGGGAAGGCACGCGCCCGTTCGATCCGTTCCGCGATTGACGGGTGGCTGTGGAACAGCCACAGCACCGCTCGCGGCGGATCCTCCTCCGCCAGATTCTGCGTCGCCAGCCGCCGCATCGCGGAGATGAACGCCGCCGGCTGTCCGGTGAGTGCGAGCGCGTAGCTGTCGGCGCGGCGTTCGTTGCGCCGCGACAGGGCGTTGACGAACGGCGTCGCCGCTCCCAGCACCGCCCCGGCCGCGAGCAGGATGAGCGGCAGCCCGCCGACGTCGGCCGGCGAGGCCAGGCCCGCCGTCGTCCACCCGACGCGAAGCGCCAGCGCCGCGGCCAGCAACGCCGCCCCCAGCAGCCCCGCCTCGAGCACCAGCGCCGCGCGGATGTCGCCGTGCACGTGGTGGGCGATCTCGTGGGCCACCACCACCTCGATCTCCTCTTCCGAATACGCCGCCAGCATCGTGTCCGAGACGAGGATGCGGCGCGTCCGTCCGGTGCCGACCAGCGCCGCGTTGGCCCGTGCCGACCGGCCGCCCAGCCCCCACTCGTAGACGCCGAGCACCGGCACGCCGGCGCGGGCCGAGAGCGCCGCCAGCCGATCGCCGAGCGGCGCCCGCGACATCGGCCGGATGGTGTAGAAGAGCGGCATCAGCAGCACCGGCGCCAGCTTCGCCATCACCGCCGCGGCCGCGGAGAAGGCCGCCGCCGCCGGCAGCCACCACCACGCCGGGCTCCATCGCAGGCAGAGATAGACCACCTCGGCGCCGGCGAGCGCCAGCACCGTGCCCAGCACCGAGGCAACCGCATGATCCCGGAGCCAGGAGGCGAACGGCTCCGATGACAGGCCGTAGCGGCGATCGAGGACGAAGGAGCGGTAGCAGACCAGCGGGAAGGCGAGCGCCTCCTGCAGCGCCGCCAGGGCCAGCGCGTAGACCGCCACCGCCAGGGACGGGCGCGGCAGCGCGGCACGGATCGAGGCGGCGGCCGCCGCCGACGCGCCGGTGACGAGCAGCAGCGCCAGGAAGAGGACGGTCAGCGCCACGGAGGCGACGCGGGCGCGCCGCCTCAGGCGATGGTAACGGGAGGACTTGTCTTCGTTCACGGCCGGGGACGGCGGCGGGCGGCCCGCAGGCCGCCGTCGCTAATTGAGCTGAACGGAGATCAGCTTGGACACGCCGGGCTCCTCCATCGTCACCCCGTAGAGACGATCGGCAATCTCCATGGTTTTGCGGTTGTGGGTGATGAGAATGAACTGGGTGTGCTCCTGCATGCCTTGCAGCATCTCGACGAAGCGGCCGATGTTGGCGTCGTCGAGCGGCGCGTCGATCTCGTCGAGGAGACAGAACGGGCTCGGGCGGTATTTGAAGATCGCGAACATCAGCGCCATCGCCGTCAGCGCCTTCTCCCCGCCGGAGAGCAGCTGGACGCTCTGGAGCCGCTTGCCCGGCGGCTGGGCGATGATGTCGATGCCGCTCTCGAGCTGATCGG
>JBDTOB010000171.1:0-5993 GCA_039933435.1 Acidobacteriota bacterium
TTTTCCCTCCGTCTCGACCCTGCTCGACCGCATGCGCGACTCGTTCTTCGGGGGCGCGCCCGAATCGCCGCTCTCCGCCGAACTCGTGCTGACGCCCCAGGAGGCCTTCTGGGGCGCGCTCGTGCCGCTGCACGTCCCGCTGCGTGGCACCTGTCCGCGCTGCGGCGGCCGCGGCGAAGTCTGGTCCGACTGGTGCGCCGCCTGCCGCGGCGGAGGAGAGATCTCGACGACCCACGACATGCGGCTGCGCGTGCCGGCCGGCGTGCGCGAAGGAGCGCGGTTCCGCTTCAGCATCTCCCCGCAGGGAGCGCCGCAGACGCTGGTCGACGTGCGGATCACCATCCGCTGAGCGGCCGCACGCCGCAGAAGCGAACCCATGCGCCCCCATCTGCAGCTCCTCGGCATCCTCCAGCTCGTGTGGGGCGGGATCGGCCTGCTGCTGGGGGTGGCGCTGCTGCTGCTCGCCGTCGGCGCGGTGGCGATCGGCATCGCCTCGACTGAGGAGCGGATGGTGGCCGGGATCACCGCCGGCGCCTTCGTCGCGTGCGGACTGGCCCTGCTGGCCGGCGGCAGCCTCAACGCCTGGGCCGGCGCCGCCCTCCGGCGCCGCGAGCCCCGCGGGCGCACCGCGGTCCTCGGCCTCGGCGCGCTGAATCTCTTCCTGCTGCCCTTCGGCACGGCACTGAGCATCTACGGCTACTGGGTGCTGCTGCACAACGACACGCGCCGCGTATTCCTGCGGCCCGGCAACTGACGAGGCAACGTGGCGGACACCGGCAGAACGGCCAGCGGCTTCGACGAAAACGTGGCGGGGGCGCTCGCCTACAGCCTGGGCTGGCTGAGCGGGATCGTCTTCTATCTGGTCGAGCCGCAGAACGCCTTCGTCCGCTTCCACGCCCTGCAGTCCACCTTCTTCTTCGGGGCGGCCTCGATGGCCTTCGTCCTTTGCCTGGCGGTCCCCATTCTTGGCTGGATCCTGTCGATCTTCATCTTCTACGGCTCGCTCGGCGTCTGGCTGCTGATGCTGTTCAAGGCCTACAAGGGGGAGCGCTTCCGCCTGCCGATCGTCGGCCGGATGGTCGAGGCACGGCTCTAGGCTGACACCGCCAGGCGGCGACGAGTTCCCGCGCGCCGCGGCGCGTCCCGGGTACAATGTCAGATGAACCATGAATGCAGCTGTTTCCGAGGCGGCGGTCCTCGACGCCCTGCGCACCGTCCGTGACCCCGACCTGACACGCGACATCGTCTCGCTGAAGTTCATCAGGAATCTCCGGATCGACGGCGGCCACGTGACCTTCGGCATCGACCTGGCGACGCACGGCGCGCCGTTCCGCGAGGCCATGCGCGCGGAGGCGAAGGCGGCCGTCGGGCGGGTCCCGGGAGTGACCGGCGTCTCGGTCGAGATGGGCGTCCAGGTCCGCTCCACGACCTCGGCGGATCCGGCCGGCAAAGCGCCCGTTCCCGGGCTCAAGAACATCATCGCCGTCGGCGCCGGCAAGGGGGGCGTCGGCAAGACCACGGTGGCGGTCAACCTCGCCATCGCCCTCAGCCAGATGGGCGCCCGCGTCGCCATGATCGACGGCGACGTCTACGGCCCGAACGTGCCGCTCATGCTCGGCATCAAGACCCAGCTCACCGGCGACGAGGCGGGCAAGATCATCCCGGCCGAACAGTACGGCATCCAACTGGTGTCGATGGCGTTCATGACCGGAGACGACGCCCCGGTGATCTGGCGCGGGCCGATGCTCCACGGCGTCATCCAGCAGTTCTTCCGCGAGGTCCGCTGGGAGAACATCGACTACCTGATCGTCGACATGCCGCCGGGCACCGGGGACATCGCCCTCAGCCTGAGCCAGACCGTTCCGGTGTCGGGCGCGGTGGTCGTGACCACTCCGCAGATCGTCTCGGTGTCGGACACCCGGCGCGCGGTCCGCATGTATCAGAAGCTCAACGTCACCCCGCTCGGGCTGATCGAGAACATGAGCCACTTCATCTGCCCCGACTGCCGGCACGAGAGCGACATCTTCGGCAAGGGCGGCGGCGAGGCCCTGGCGACCGAGATGTCGATCCCGTTTCTCGGCCGGGTGCCGATCTACGAGCCGATCCGCATCGGCGGGGACACCGGCGTGCCGATCACCATCGGCGAGCGCGGATCACCGGCGGCCGACGCCTTCCACCACGCCGCCCGTCAGCTCGCCGTGCAGCTGTCGGTCGCGAGCTACAAGAAGACCGCCATCCCCCTGACCCAGGTGCGCTGAGGACGATCGCCGCGCGTGATTAGCATCCCTTATACCCAGCATCGCCTGTCCAACGGGCTCGACGTCCTCATCCATGAGGATCACTCCTGTCCGATTGTCGCGGTCAACGTCTGGTACCACGTCGGGTCCAAGAACGAGACGCCGGGGCGGACCGGCTTCGCGCATCTCTTCGAGCATCTGATGTTCGAAGGCTCGGAGCACTACGACCGCGGCTTCTTCCAGCCGCTGCAGGAAGCGGGGGCGGCGCTCAACGGCTCGACCAACGCCGACCGCACCAACTACTGGGAAGTGGTGCCGACCAATGCGCTCGAGCTGGCGCTGTGGATGGAGTCGGACCGGATGGGCTTCCTGCTGCCGGCACTGACCGAGGCCAAGTTCGAGAATCAGCGCGAGGTCGTGCTCAACGAACGCCGGCAGAATTACGAGAACCGCCCTTACGGCTTCGCCGGCACGGCGCTGTCCGCCGCGCTCTATCCGCCGCATCACCCGTACCACTGGATGACCATCGGCGGCGCCGACGACATCCGCGCGGCCCGGCTCGAGGACGTCCGCGCCTTCTTCCAGACCTACTACCGGCCGGGCAACGCCTCGCTCTCCATCGCCGGCGACGTCGACACCGATCAGGTGCTGGCGATGGCGACGGATTATTTCGGTCCGCTCGACCCCGGCGAGCCGCCGCCGGCGGTCGTGGCCGCGCTGCCGCCGCCCATCGCCGCCGAACGGCGCCTGGTCCTCGAGGATCGCGTCGAGCTGCCGCGGCTCTACATCGCCTGGCACTCTCCCGCGATCTTCGGGCAGGACGACGCGGAGCTGGATCTGGCGGCCGAGGTGCTGGCGGCGGGCAAGACCTCGCGGCTCTATCGCACGCTGGTCTACGAGCAGCGGATGGCCACCGAGATTGCCGTGGCCCAGAGCTCGCGCGAGATCGGCGGATACTTCCAGGTCGTCGCCACCGCCGCGCCCGGGCGCACGCTCGCCGAGCTCGAGCGCGCCATCACCGAGGCGATGGCGCGGCTGGCGGCCGACGGCCCGACCGCGGGGGAGATGGAGCGCTGCCAGGCGCAGGCCGAGGCCAGCTTCATCTACCGGCTGCAGACCGTCGGCGGCTTCGGCGGCAAGGGGGATCAGCTGAACGCCTACAACGTCTATGTCGGCGACCCCGGGTTCTTCGCCTCGGATCTGGCGCGCTACCGCCGGGTCACGCCTGACGGCATCCGGCGGGTGACGCGGGACTGGCTCCGTGCCGACCGCCGCATCCTTCTCAGCGTCGTCCCGCGCGGCCAGTCGGCGCTCGCGCTCGACGGATCGCAGCCGGTCCAGGTGTCCTGATGGCCGTCGATCGATCGCGCCTGCCGACGCTGGGGCCGGACCCCGCCTTCCGCTTTCCGGAGATCCGGCGCCGGCGGCTGGCGAACGGGCTACGGGTGATGACCGTCGAGCATCACGCGGTGCCGCTCATCAGCTTTCTGGCGCTGCTGCCCGCCGGCGCCGCCGCCGATCCTCCCCGACGCCCGGGCCTCGCCGCGGTGACGAGCGACATGCTCGACGAAGGCTGCGGCGATCTCGACGCCATCGAGCTGCACGAGAGCCTCGGGCGCATCGGCGGCCACCTCGACTCGGAGATCGGGTCGGACGCGACCCTGCTGACGCTCACCAGCCTGGCGCGCTTCGGGGATCGCGGGGTGGCGCTGCTGGCCGACATGATCCGGCGTCCGCGGCTGGAGCGCCGCGACTTCGAACGCGTGCGCGAGCTGCGGCTGAATCGTCTCGTGCAGCTGCGGGACATGGCGCCGGTGCTGGCCGACCGGGCGTTCACGGAGCTCGTCTATCCCGGCCACCCGTATGGCCACCTGTCGATCGGAACCGAAGCGTCGCTCAAGGAAATGACGCTGGAGGAGGTCGGCGCCTATCACCGGGGGGCGTTCCTGCCGTCGCGGCTGACGATCGTCGCCGCCGGCGACGCCAGCCACGAGGCGCTCGCCGATCTCGTCGACGCGGCATTCGGCGGCTGGCAGCCCGATCCGGGTGCGGTGCTGCCCGAGGCCGTGATCCCCGGTCTGCCGGCGCCGCCGCGCGAGCGCCTGGCGCTGCTGCACCGGCCCGGGGCGGCGCAGTCGGAGCTGCGCATCGGACACGTCGCGGTGCCGCGCTCGACCCCCGACTACCACGCGCTGCTGGTGCTCAACATGGTGCTCGGCGGCCAGTTCGTCAGCCGCATCAACATGAACCTGCGCGAGGACAAGGGCTACACCTACGGCGCGCGGACGTCGTTCGACTTCCGCCGCGGCGCCGGTCCGTTCGTCCTCCACGCCAGCGTGCAGTCGGAAGCCACCGCCGATGCCGTAATTGAAGCGCTGTCGGAGCTGCGCGGCATCCGCGACGACCGGCCGGTGACGGCGGCGGAGCTCGAGACCGGCCGCGCGGCGCTGACCCGCGGCTACCCGCGGAATTTCGAAACCGCCGAGCAGATCAGCCGCGGCGCCGCGCAGCTGGCGCTGCACGGCTTGCCCGACGATCACTTTTCCACCTTCGTCCCGAAGGTGCTGGCGGTGGACGCAGCCGAAGTCACCAGAGTCGCCGCCACGCACATCGATCCGTCGCGGCTCCTCACCGTCATCGTCGGCGATCGCGACACGGTCGGGTCCACTCTCGGCCGGCTGGACATGGGCCCGCCCGCGGAACTGACGGCTGACTGATCCACCGGAGCGAGTGGAACCGGGACCCCGGGGGTTTCGTCCAAGACAGGAGTTGCACCGGCTCGTTGTAGACTGGGCTTCTTCCTTATGAGCTTTGCCCAGCGCAGCCTCAGCGTCGCGGGGATCATCGGAATTCTCACGGCGGTGTTCGCCGGCGGGCTCATCTACCTGCTGGTGACCCAGCCGGTCGCCACGGCCGAGAACATCGCCAACGGCGAGGTCTCTCCGCTGGTGAGCGCCGTCGCCAGCGCCCTCTTCGAAGCGCTTCGAGGGGTCCTTAAATACCTCTAAAAAGGTTCCACGGATAAGAAGGTTCCACGGGGTTCCACTGGGTTCCGCGGGGTTCTGCAGGGTTCGGTTCTGCGGGGTTCCGCCAGGTTGGTTCCACCGGGTTCGGTTCTGCGGGGTTCTGAGGCGGTTCAGGCCGTTGACCTGCATCGTCTCGTCCCTCACGAGGGCGATCGCGACGCGGCCAGCAAAGGCGAATTTCGCGGCCATCGAATACGGGGTTCGTTGACCCACCTGCTGGAATCGAGCGCTGCGCAGCAGTCAGGAGCCATTCTGAGGTCGGCTTGGCGACCGCGGGACCAGAATCCTTCGAGGCGCGGCGGCATCCCCGGACTGCTCCAGCCGGCACAGCGTGCATGCCGACCGCTCGCGCGCGCGGTCCACACTTCAAGCAACCGCCTGTAGCCCACACCCACACCCGCCGCGACCCACCGGACCAACTCGGTGGAAGCGCGCGGCACCTCGTAGAACCGAACCTTGTGGCACCAACCGCGCGGAACCTTGTAGAACCGAACCTTGTAGAACCGAACCTCGTAGAACCGAACCGTGTGGCACCGCGCGGAACCCAGTGGAACCCCGTGGAACCCTTCTTAGAGCGTCCGGCTCAAAAACCGGCAGAGGACGAAACCGTCCATCCACTTGAACGGCCCCACGCCGGTCGTGTAGTGCCCGCACGGCAGCGCCGCGACTTCGTGATCGATGCCCCGGCTGCGGAACTCGTTGATCAGCATCCGCGACAGCGCCACCGGGA
>JBDTOB010000172.1:0-5981 GCA_039933435.1 Acidobacteriota bacterium
TCGCGCTGCAGCAGCAGCATCGCCATCGGCTTGCCGACGATGTCGCTGCGCCCGATGACCACGGCCCGCGCCCCGGCGATGGCGATGCCGCTGCGCACCAGCATCTCGATGACGCCCGACGGCGTGCACGGCATCAGGTGCGCCCGCCCCTGTACCAGGCGGCCGACGTTGACTGGATTGAACCCGTCGACGTCCTTGTCGGGATCGATGGCGTCGAAGACCTGCTGCGCGGCATCGCGCCCCATCCCGGGAGGCAGCGGCGACTGCACCAGGATGCCGTCGTGCACGGCGCTGGCGTTGAGGGTGCGGACCAGCGCCAGCAGGTCCGCGAGCGTGGCGCTGCCAGGCAGCCGCTGGAGATCGACGCGCAAGCCGGACTCGCTGCCCGCCCTCACCTTGTTGCGGACGTAGATTTCCGACGACGGATCCTCCCCGACCAGGACGATCCCCAGCCCCGGGGGCCGGCCGGCCGTCGAGGTGAAGGCGTGGACGTCGGGCAGGACCGCTTCCCGGATGTCCGCCGCGATCGCCCGGCCGTCGAGCAGCCTGGCGCTCACCGCTCGCGCCGCCCGCTGTCGGCCGCCGCCGCCTCGAGCTCGCGCAGCGTCCGGGCCTGCCCCAGCACCACCAGGAAGTCGTTCACCCGCATCACGCTCTCCGGCGGCGGATTGAACTCCATCGCCCCTCCGGCGCGCTGGATGCCGACGACGACGACGCCGAAGCGCTGCCGCAGGCTGGCCTCGAGAATCGATTGGCCCGAGAGCGACGACCCCTCGTGGATCTGCACCTGTTCCATGTTCAGATCGAGATTATCCGAACTGGTGGCGAGCTGCACGAAATCGACCACCGCCGGGCGGAGCGCGGTCTGCGCCAGCTGCAGCCCGCCGATCTGATACGGCGACAGCACCCGATCGGCGCCGGCGCGCACCAGCTTGACCTTGGCGTCGTCGGTCTCGGCGCGGCCGATGATGAAGAGATCGGGACCGAGCAGCCGCGCGGTAAGCACCGCGTAGACGTTCTCGGCGTCGGTGCTGACCGCGGCGATCAGACCGCGGGCGCGTTCGATGCCGATGCGGATCAGCACCTGCTCGCTGCTGGCGTCGGCTTCGACCGCCAGGTAGCCGGCGTCGATTGCCTGCTGCATGCGCGCCGCGTCCCGTTCGACGATGACAAAGGGGACCGACTGACGGGAGAACTCCCCCGCAATCACCTCCCCCATGCGACCGTATCCGCAAATGATGAAGTGGTGGTTGAGTGCTTCCAGCATGCGAGTCCGGCGCCGTCTGACCCAGCGCTGGTGGAGGTCCCCTTCGACCAGCCGGGCCATCAGAAATGAAAACGTGTAGAGAGCCGTCGCGACGCCGAAGATGATGACCCCGAGATTGAAGATCCGGCCGGCGGTCGAGAGCGGGTGGGTCTCGCTATAGCCCACCGTCGTCACCGTAGTGACGGTCATGTAGAGCGCGTCGAGCACGCCCCAGCCTTCGATCCCCATGTAGCCGGCGGTGCCGCCGGCGAGGATGGTCACCAGCAGCACGACCGACAGCCGCCACCCGACCCACCACGGCGAGCGTCCCGGTGCCCGGAGGGCGCCGGCGGGCGGCGCCGCGCCGCGGTCAGCGCCGGGCGGACGACCTGCCAAGCACGAACCCGGCGGCGGTGATGGCCGCGCCAATCCCGACGATCGTCAGGCCGAAGCGGTCGGCGATCTCCGGGTTGATGTGCATGCCGACGTAGGCCAGGACCGCATCGAGCTCGCCCCACCGGGCCAGCGTCTCGTTGGTGACGTTGAGAATCGTCAGGTAGGCCAGCAGCGTGATGCAGAAGCCGTTGAAGAGCAGCATGAAGCCGAGCATCTTCAGGAAATTGGCGACGTTCTCGGTGGCCGAGCGCGCCGCGGCCTCCGCCCGGTCGGCCAGCGGGCTGTGGGTGCGACCGTAGAACCAGTAGATCACCATGCCGAGGTCGAGCCAGCCGAGAAAGCGCACCCAGGTCATCACCGAGAGGCTGACCATCAGGTAGAGGCAGGAAAGCACACCGAGGACCGGGATGGTATGGCCGCCGGCGACGCGGAACGGCCGGTGCGCCTCGGGGCGGCGGATGCGCAGGATGATGACCGCCAGCGACACCACCACGAAGGCGAAGAGCGTCCCGATGCTGGTCATCTCACCGAGGATCTGGATCGGCACCAGCCCGGCCACCGTCGCGACGACGGCGCAGGTGATCATCGTGGTGATGTAGGGGGTGCGGAAGCGCGGATGGACCTTGCTGACACCGGCGGGCAGCAGCTGGTCGCGGCTCATGGCGAAGAAGATGCGCGGCTGGCTCATCAGCATGACCAGCAGCACGCTGGTGATGCCGGCGACGGCACCGGCGGAGACCACCCCGGCGGCCCAGTCCTTGTGAATGACCGCCAGGGCATAGCCGACCGGGGCGTTGAGGAACTGCATGTCCGACTTGAACTGGACCACCGGGACGATGCCGGTGAGGATGCCGGACACCACCAGGTAGAGCAGCGTGCAGATGATCAGCGAGGAAATGATGCCAATCGGCAGGTCGCGGCTGGGGTTCTTCGCCTCCTCCGCGGTGGTCGAGACCGCGTCGAAGCCGATGTAGGCGAAGAAGACGACGGCCGCTCCGGTCATCACCCCCGAGAACCCGTAGGGCATGAACGGCGACCAGTTGGCCGGCTCGACGTAGCGGAAGCCCACCAGGATGAAGAAGGCGACCGCGGCCAGCTTGATGGTGACCATCGCGGCGTTGAACCTGGCGCTCTCGCGCACGCCGATGATCAGCAGGACCATGATGCCGAGCACGATCAGGATCGCGGGCAGGTTGATGAGGGTGCCGGCGGCGGCGTTCGGGGACGCCGCCATCCACGCCGGCAGGTGCAGGCCGAAGCCGGCGAGGATGCGCTGGAAGTAGCCGCTCCATCCGACCGCGACGGTCATCGAGCCGACGGCGTACTCGAGGATGAGGTCCCAGCCGATCATCCACGCGAACACCTCGCCGAGAGTGGCGTAGGCGTAGGTGTAGGCGCTGCCCGAGATCGGGATCATCGCGGCGAACTCCGCGTAGCAGAGCGCCGCGAAGCTGCAGGCGAGGCCGGCGATGACATAGGAGAGGACAATGCCGGGGCCGGCCTGGTTGGCGGCGGCGGTGCCGGTCAGCACGAAGATGCCGGTGCCGATGATGGCGCCGATGCCGAGCAGGGTGAGATCGAAGGCGGTCAGGGTCCGCTTGAGCGACTTGCCGCCGTGTTCGGCGTCCCCGACCAGCTGCTCGATTGACTTCGTTCTGAGGAGATTCGAATCCATGCACCCTCCGCGCGCCCGGGGACGCGCCTCGCTGATTCAGGCATCGCGGGAAACCGCGGCATTATACCTTTCCCTCCGGCACCGCCGGGCGATCACGCGATCGCCGCCAGGAACCGGCGCACCCGCGCCTCGGGCCCGGGCGGCTCGAACAGGTCGGTAATCACCGCCAGGCCGTCGGCGCCGGCCTCGGTCGTGGCCCGGGCGCGGTCGACGGTGATGCCGCCGATGGCGACGATAGGCGTGCCGCGGTTGGCGGCGTAACGGACGAGTCCCAGGCCGCGGGCGTCGTAGCCCGTGGCCTTGGTCGAGGTGTCGAAGACGGGGCCGACGGCGACGTAGGAGGCGCCGATCGCGAGCGCGGCGTCGACCTGGGCCTGGTCATGCGTCGACACCCCGACGATCGCCGCCGGTCCGACAATCCGGCGCGCCGCCGCGACCGGCAGATCCTCCTGCCCGACATGCACGCCGCCGGCCCCGCTCAGCCGGGCGATGTCGGGGCGATCGTTGATGACGATGCGGCCGCCCGTGGCGGCGGCGAGTTGCACCAGCCGGACGGCGAGGGCGAGGAACGCGCCGCTCCCCTCCGCCTTGCAGCGCAGCTGCAGGAGCCTGGCGCCGCCGTCGAGGCAGGCGGCCGCCATCGCGAACGGATCGCATCCGCGGGCGGCGCACACCGCGCAGTCGATGATGGGATAGACGAACGGCCGCGGTCCGAGGAGGGCGGGCGCGTCGATGGCGGGCTCCGTTCGGCCTCTCTAGACCGCTTCGGCGAGGCTGCCGGCCGAGGGCTTCTTCTCGATCAGGTAGCGCTCCATGAAGCCGGTGTTGAGCCGGCCGGCGATGAAATCGGGGTCGGCGAGGATCTTGAGGTGGAGCGGGACCGAGGTCTTGATCCCCTCGATCACCGTCATCTCCAGCGTCCGCCGCATCCGTGCGATCGCTTCCTGGCGATCGCGGCCGTGGACGATGACCTTGGCAATCATCGAATCGTAGTACGGCGGAATCGTGCACTCGGCGTGGATGAAGGTGTCGATACGAACCCCGGGGCCGCCGGGCACGCTGTAGGCATGGACGACGCCGGGCGAGGGGGCGAAGGTGTCGGGGTCCTCGGCGTTGATCCGGCACTCGATCGAATGGCCGGTGAAGGTCACGTCCGACTGCTTGAACGACAGCCGCTCGCCGGCGGCGATGCGGATCTGCTCCTTGACGATGTCGATGCCGGTGATCGCCTCGGTGATCGGATGCTCCACCTGGACGCGGGTGTTGACCTCGAGGAAGAAGAAGTTGCCCTTGTCGTCGAGCAGGAACTCGAAGGTGCCGGCGTTGGTGTACTGGACGGCGCGCGCCGCGTCCACCACCGTGGCGCCGAGCTTGCGCCGCATCTTCTCGGTGACGGCGACCGACGGCGCCTCTTCGAGCAGCTTCTGATGGCGGCGCTGAATCGAGCACTCGCGCTCGCCGAGGTGGACCACCGCGCCGTGATGATCGCCGAGCACCTGGAACTCGATGTGGCGGGGGTTCTCGACGTATTTCTCGAGGTAGACGTCGCCGACGCCGAAGGCCGCCTCGGCCTCGCGCTGCGCGGTCTTGAGCGCCTTCGAGAGCTCCCCGGGCGCCCGGATGACGCGCATCCCGCGCCCGCCGCCGCCCGCCACCGCCTTGATGATCACCGGAAAGCCGAGGTCCCTGGCGATCTTGAGCGCCATGTCCTCGCTGTCGACCGGCCCGTCGCTGCCGGGCAGGATCGGGACGCCGGCCTTCTTCATGGCACGGCGGGCGCGAGCCTTGTCGCCGAGCAGGCGGATGACGTTCGGCGCCGGGCCGATGAACTTGATGTGGCAGGCCTCGCAGACCTCGGCGAGGTAGGCGCTTTCGGAGAGGAAGCCGTAGCCGGGATGGATGGCGTCGGCACCGGTGATCTCCGCGGCGCTCAGCACCGCGGGCACGCTCAGATAGCTGTCGGCGCTGCGCGCCGGGCCGATGCAGACGTCTTCGTCGGCGAAGCGCACGTGCAGCGAGTTCTCGTCCGCTTCGGAGTAGACCGCGACCGTCTTGATGCCGAGCTCGCGGCAGGCGCAGATCACCCGCAGCGCGATCTCGCCGCGGTTTGCGATCAGGATCTTTTTGAACATGGATTTGGGGCGCTTCTCCCGCGTCTCAGGGCCGGCGTTCAGCTCTGCGACGTCCTGATGGCGAACAGCCGTTCGCCGTACTGGACCGCCTTGCCGTTCTCCACATACGCACTCACCAGCTCGCCGTCGTACTCCGAGGTGATCTCGTTCATCAGCTTCATCGCTTCGATGATGCAGAGCACCTGGTCCTTCTTGACGCGGTCGCCGATCTCGACAAACGACGTCGCGCCCGGCTCCGGGGTGCGGTAAAAGGTGCCGACGATCGGAGACTTGACCACGGCGAGATCCACCGCCTCGCTCTCCTCGGGCGTCGCGCCCGCGGCCGACGGCGCCGCCGCGGCGATGGCACCGGCGGACGGCGGCGCATACGCCGGCGGCAGTGCCGGCGGCGTCTCCGGATACCCGGCCGACGCCTTCCGCACCCGGATTTTCAATCCCTCGCGTTCGAGCTCGAACTCGGCCAGGTCGTGCTGCCGGACCAGCTCCAGAATGCGCTCAATGTCGTCGAACTCCATCATCCTCCACCGCGCTC
>JBDTOB010000173.1:0-5962 GCA_039933435.1 Acidobacteriota bacterium
GGCGACGACGTTCTGCGAATCGATGGTGCGCAGGGTATTGGCGATGCCGAGCGAGGCCTTGACGCCGAGCGCCACCGGCTTGAAGTCGCGCGTCAGCGCCTGCTTCCTGAGGGCGTCGAAATCCTTCCCCGCCATCGCGAAGATCTTCTTCGCGGTGTCGAGCGTGATCCAGCCTTCGACCGCGGCGCGGTCCATGTTCTTGTTCGGCGTCACCAGGCTGAACTTCTCCCGCAGGTTGCCCTGGACGACGGAGAAGGGGTAGCCGGCGGGGCCGGTGTCGTGCACGACCAGTATTCCCGCGGCTCCCTTGCGCGCCCCTTCCTCGAACTTGTAGGTCCAGCGGCCGTAATACGTCATCGCATTGCCGCCGAAGACTTTCGGATCGAGGCGGGTCGGGTCGGCGGGATCCGGCACGGCCGGATCGTTGACCAGCACGATGATCGTCTTCCCCTTGACGTCGGCGTCCTTGAAGTCGTCCCAGTTGAACTCCGGCGCCTCGACGCCGTAGCCGGCAAACACCAGCTCGGACTGGTCGAGCGACGCGCCGTCGGCGACGTGCTTGGTCCAGGGGACGATGTCGTCGCCCCACGTGAAGGTCTGCTTGCGGGCGCCGCTGGTGACGACGAAGGGGGAGGCTTCGCGGGCGGTGATGCCGACGAGCGGGACTTTTTGCGTATAGGTGCCGTCGGGATTGCCGGGCTTGAGGCCGAGGGCCTTGAACTGGTCCTGCAGGTAGCGGACCGAGAGGTCCTCCCCCTTGGTGCCGGGCGCGCGCCCCTCGTACTCGTCGGAGGCGAGGACCTTGATGTGGTTCAGGATCGCGTCCGCCTCGATGCGGGGCATCGCTGACACCGGCATCGGCGCCGCGGCGGCGGGCGCGACGGGCTCGCGGCTGCTCCGGCAGCCCGGCAGTACCGCGGCCAGCGCGGCGAGAAGCACAAGTCGTCTCATGGCACCATTGTACCGCGATGGTACCCTTCAACAGAGTGGACAGCTGCCGGTGATCCCAGGATTCGACCTTCCCGCCCTGCTTCAGGCCGCACCGGTGGCCATCGCCGGCCTCGACCTCCAGGGGGGATTTGTCGGCGTCAACAAGGCGCTGCTGGCGGCCTCCGGGTATTCGGCGGGAGAGATGATCGGCTTGCCGTTTGCTTCGTTCCTGGCGCCGGCGGACGAGGCGGCGGCACAGGCCAGCTTCGCCGCCCTCGTTTCCGGAGAGCAGGATACTTACAGGGCCACTCGTCACTACCGTACCAAGCGCGGCGACCTTCGCGAGGTGGACCTGCTCGTGTCGCTGGTGCGCGATGCCGGGGGAGCGCCGTCCTTCTGCCTGGCGGTCCTCCACGACGTCACCGATCGGGCGAGCGCGCTGAGCGACGCGGCCGTCCGGGCCGGAGAGCTGCGGCTCGCCGAGGAAGCCCTGCGGCTGTCGGAGGCCCGCTACCGCGCGCTGGTCGAGCAGTCGCCGCTCAGCGTCCAGATCCTGGCGGCTGACGGGCGTACCCTGCAGGTCAACGCCGCATGGGAGCGGCTCTGGGGCGTGACCCTGGATCAGATTGGCGACTACAACCTGCTCGAGGATCCCCAGCTCGTCAGCCTCGGCGTGATGCCGTACCTCCAGAAGGCGTTTGCCGGCGAGGCCCAGCACATGCCGGCCACCCGCTACGACCCGAACGTGACGCTCCCGGACCGGAGCGCCAACCCCGACCCCGGCCGCTGGGTCCGGGCCGTAGCCTATCCGGTGAAGGATCCGGACGGCATCGTGCGCGAGGTGGTGCTGGTGCACGAGGACATCACCGAACAGGTGCACGCCGAGAGCGAACGCCGCCGCGCCACCGAGCTGCTCCATCTCGTCGTGCAGCAGAGCGGCGAGGCGATTGTCGTCGCCGACGCCGATGGCGTGTTGCGCGTGTTCAATCCCGAAGCCGAGCGGCTGCACGGTGTCAAAGGGGGGGAAACGCCCGACGAAGAATGGCCGGATCGCTACCGGCTGTTCACCCTTGAAGGTGAGCCGCTGCCTTACCAGGAAACCGCGCTCTATCGCGCCACCCAGGGCGCCGTGGTGCGCGACTCACGCTGGGTAGTGCGGCCGCCCGACGGCCCCGAGCGAACCCTGGTCGGCTCGGCCGCCCCGCTCAGCCATGCGGACGGCACCCCGGCGGGAGCCGTGCTGATCGCCCGCGACGACACCGCACGTCTGGCGGCCGAGGCCGAGCGCGAGCGCCTGTTGAGCGAAGCGCGCGCCGCCCATCGGGCGATCCAGGCGACCAGCCGGATGAAGGACGAGTTCCTCGCGACGCTGTCGCACGAGCTGCGCACGCCGCTCAACGCCGTCCTCGGCTGGACCCAGATCCTCCGCGGCCGCAACCTCGATCAGCCGACGCGGCACGCGCTCGAGGTGATCGAGCGCAATGCCGCCGCCCAGGCGCGCCTCATCGACGATCTGCTCGACGTCTCCCGCGTCATCACCGGGAAGCTGCAGCTGCAGATCGAGCCGGTGGATCTGCGGACCATCGCCGTCGCGGCGCTCGATACGCTGCGCCCGGCGGCCGACGCCAAAGGGGTACGTCTCGAAGCCAAAATTGAGCAGGTGCCCCGCCTCAATGGCGACGCGCAGCGGCTGCAGCAGGTCCTCTGGAATCTGATCGCCAATGCCGTGAAGTTCACCGGCAGCGGCGGCGTCGTGTCGGTCGCGCTCGCCGCGGGTCCGGGAGCCATCCGGATCACGGTGGCGGACACCGGGGCCGGCATCGCCCCGGAGATCCTGCCCCACATCTTCGATCGCTTCACGCAGGGAGACTCCTCGAGCACGCGTACGCAGCCCGGGCTGGGCCTGGGGCTGGCGATCGTCCGCTATCTGGTCGAGCTGCACGGCGGCACGGTCACGGCGGAAAGCGCCGGCAGCGACGCCGGCGCCACCTTCCGGGTCTCGCTGCCAATCGCGCCGCCGGGTCACTAACTCTTTTGCTCGACTGCCGTCCAATACCGGCATGGCCGCCACCCTCTTGCGCGACGTCTGGTTCGCCGTCCGTTCGCTGCGGAGAGCCCCCGGGTTCACCGCGCTGGCCGTGCTCACCCTGGCGCTCGGCACCGGCGCCAACACCGCCATCTTCACCGTGATCAACGGCGTGCTGGTCCGGCCGCTCCCGTACCACCAGCCGGACCGCCTCGTCTTTCTCTGGAACGCGACCGCGACCGGCGGCCGTGACACCCTGTCGCCGGCGCGTTTCCTCGACTTCCGGAGCCGGATGACGTCGCTCTCCATGGCGGCCATCTGCCAGTTCGGCGTCACCCTGTCCGGCCCCGGCGGCGCCGAGCAGGTGGACGCCTCCAGCGTCTCCTCCAGCTTCTTCGATGTGCTCGGCGCCCCCGCGCTCCTCGGCGATCCCTTCCACGCCGGCTCCGCCGATCCCCGCGCCGTCGTCCTCAGCCACGGCCTGTGGATTCGCCGCTTCGGCGCCGATCCCGCCATCGTCGGCCAGGAGGTCGTGATCAACGGGACGCCGCGGCGGGTCGCGGCGGTCATGCCCCGGGCGTTCGCGTGGCCGGGGGTGACGTCAGCCTCCACCGGCGGCGCGGCCCCGGAGTTGTGGATCCCGGGGGCCTCGCACGACATCCCCAGGACCCCCGCCGACAACCCGGTCGAAGACCTTTCTGGCAATCGCCGTCTCGGCATCCTCCGGGTCATTGCCCGGGTGGCGGACGCCGTGCCTGCGGCGAAGGCGCGGAGCGAGGCGGAGATGATCGCGGCGCGGCTCGCCACTGAATATCCCGACACCGATGGAGCCCGCGGCGCCGTGCTGGTGCCGGTGCGGGAGCAGTTCCTTGGCCCGGTGACCCGGCCGCTCGAGATCCTGCTGGCGGCAGTGGCGTTCGTGCTCGCGATCGCCTGCGCGAATGTGGCGAGCCTGCTGCTCGGCCGCGGCGCCTCGAGGCGCCGTGAGATCGCGGTGCGGCTGGCGCTCGGCGCGACGCGGGCGATGATCGTGCGCCAGCTCCTGACCGAGGCCGTGGTCCTGTCGCTCGCCGGCAGCGCCATCGGGCTCTGGCTGGCGTGGCAGACCGGCAGATGGCTGGTCGCCCTGGCCCCCGGCGGAGTCCTGCGTCTCTCGGACGCGGCCATCGACCCGGTGGTGCTCGGCGGCACGCTGATCGTCGCGCTCGGCGCCGGGCTCCTGTCTGGAGCGCTGCCGGCGTGGCAGGTCTCAGGAGCCGCGCCGGACCAGGAGCTGAAGAGCGGCGGACTGCGTTCGTCCGAGGGCCGCGGCGCCCGGCGGATGCGGAGCGTGCTGGTGGCCGCCGAAGTGGCGCTGGCGCTCGTGCTGATGGTTGGCGCCGGTCTCCTCCTACGCAGCTTCGGTTCGCTGGCCTCCACCGACTCCGGAGTAGACCAGCGGCAGCTGCTGACGTTCTCGATCACCGCTCCCCGCGGCAGGACGATCGAGGGCCCTCAGCGCACCGCCTTCTACGAGGCGCTGCTGCAGCGGCTCCAGGCGCTGCCCGGGGTGACACGCACCGGCGCCGTCGTGACGCTGCCGATCGGCGGCGACACCTTCTCGACCAGCTACCGGCTTGAAGGGCGCGCCGCGCCGGCGCCCGGGCGCGAGCCGTCCGCCGGCTGGCAGGTGGCGTCGCCCGGCTACTTCGACGCCATCGGCATGCGCATCCTCGCCGGTCGCGGCATCAGCGACCGCGACACCGCCGGCGCCCAGGGGGTGGTCGTCGTCAACCAGACGCTGGCGCGGCAGGCGTGGCCGGACGGCGACCCGGTCGGCCGCCGCCTTCGCCTCGGCGCCGACGCCGACGCGGCGCCGCTCACCGTGATTGGCGTCGTCAGCGACGTGCGCCACGGCGGCCCGGCGTCCCCGCCGCGGCCCGAGGTTTACCAGCCGCTGGCGCAACGGCCGTTCCAGTCGATGGCCATGGTGGTGCGGACGGCCGGGGATCCGCTGGCGATCGTGCCGCAGGTCCGCGCCGAGGTCGCAGGTCTCGATCCGACGCTGGCGATGTCGCACGTCGGGTCGATGGACGAACATGTTTCCCGCGCGCTGTCGCGGCCGCGCTTCATGTCCACGCTGACGACGATCTTCGGAGCGCTGGCGGCGGTGCTGGCGCTGGTGGGCATCGACGGCGTGATGGCCTGCTCGGTGGCGGAACGGAGCCGCGAGATCGCCATCCGCATCGCGGTCGGGGCGCCGGCGTCGCGGGTTGTCCGGATGATCGTGCTCGAGGCGGCAGGAATGGCGGCCGCGGGAGTGGCGGTGGGCCTGCCCGCGGCATGGGCCTCTTCACGCCTGCTGTCCGGCCTGCTCTTCGGCGTGACGGCCGGCGACCTGTCCACCTATGCCGCGGCGGCCGTCGGGCTCCTGGCGGTGGCGGTGGCGGCCGCGGTGGTGCCCGCACTGCGCGCCGGCCGCATCGACGGCGCCATGATGCTGCGATCGTAGCCGCACCTATAATTGTCCGGCACGGAGGCGCAGCAGCGGATGAACCTGAGGGGGCCGTCAGTCGCGGCGTTCGGACTCATGATTGCCGGCATCGGCTGGCTGCTCCAGCGCCAGGAGTTGCTGGCCGTGAGCCTCCCGTCACGGATCGTTCAGGTGCTCGCCGTGCTGCTGATGATCGCGGCGCGGATCACCTTCGGCCGGCGCAGCTTCCATGCCGCGGCCACCCCCACGGCCGGCGCCCTGGTCACGACCGGCCCCTATGCGCTGCTGCGCCATCCCATTTACGCCGCGATCCTGTATTTCATCTGGGCCGCGGTGTTCGAGTACCACAGCGCCCCGGCGTTCGCGGCCGCAGCGCTGGTGACGACGGGGGCGGCGGTCCGCATGTATGCTGAAGAGACCCTGCTCGCGGGGATCTACCCGGAGTACGGCGCCTATCACGCGAGAACGGCGCGAGTCGTTCCGTTCATTCTCTGAAGGAGTACCACCATGTCCATCCGCCTTGGCGACGAAGC
>JBDTOB010000174.1:0-5962 GCA_039933435.1 Acidobacteriota bacterium
GCCACGGTGGCGTCGCCGTCCATCACCGTCATCGCCGCGCGCACCGACGCCGCCGTCAGCACCACGGTATCGTCGTCCAGCATCAGCACGTAGGGTGTGGTTGCGGCCTGCATGATCCGGTTGCGCCCGACGATGTAGCCGCCGCCGCCGTCGGGCAGCACGGCGCCGTCCATGCCGGCGGGCAGGGCCGCGGCGACCGCGCCCGTCACCGGCAGATCCGACCCGTCGTCGAAGACCAGCACCCGCGGCTGCAGCGCCTCGAGCGCCTGCAGCGAGCGCAGGCAGCGCTCCAGGGAGGCGACGCGGTTGCGGGTCGTGATGCCGACGGTCAGGCGGGTCATGGCTGTCTGAGGCCGCGCGCGGCGAGCGCCTCTTCGTAGATGTCGATCGTTCGACGGGCGGTGCGCGCCCACGACATCGAGGAGACCCGGGTAGCGGCGCTGGCGCCCATCCTGATGCGATCCTGCGGTTGGTCCATGAGCCGGCGCACGGCCGCCGCGAGGGCGCGTCCGTCGCGCGTCGGAATCAGCAGCCCGTCCTGCCCGTCGCGGACGACGTCGGGGACGCAGCCGACCGGGGTCGCCACGACCGGCAGGCCCTGGCTCATGGCTTCGATCACCACCAGCCCGAATCCTTCATACGTCGAGGGAAAGACGAGGAGATCGTGGCGGCGGAATTCCGCGAGCACGTCGTCTTCGGGCACGCGAGCGATGACCCGGACGTGGGGGCGCGCCGCGTCAGAGAAGGCGGCAAGGACGGTCGCGGCATCGGGTCCGGGCCCGAGAATGGTGAGCGGTAGCGGGCGGTTCTCGCGCGCCAGCTGATCGAACGCCTCGACCAGGTAACGGATGCCCTTGGTCTGATCCCACGAGCCGCAGAAGAGCACCCCGGCGCCCCGCGGCGACGGGCCGGGGACACTGGCGAGAAAGCGCTCCGAGACGCCGTGGCCGACGGCGTGGATGCGATCGGCCGGCTGCCAGCCGCGATCGAGCGCGAACTGCCGGTCGCTCTCCGTCAGCACGATCAGCCGGTCGGCCATCCGTGCCGCGGCGGCGACCTGCGAGAGCCGGGAGGCGGGATACCAGATGCGTCGCGGCCATGGCTTCGGCGTCAGCCCGTGGCGGCTGTCATCGAGCATCCGCTGGTAGTTGCGGTGTTCGAGGCCGTTGGACCTGCTGATGACGACCGCGGCACGCCGCCCCAGCCGCTGTCCGGCGCCCAGCCACAGACCTTCGGCGCTGGCCGCGTCGATCACGTCGTAGGGCCGCGCCGCCGCGGCCCGGCGCACCGCCCGGAACGCCAGCACCGGCGCCACCAGCTGCCTGATCTGCCGACCCGACGGCGAGATGCCGAGATCGCCGGCGAAGAGCGCATCGCATTCGTGGCCGGCGGCGCGAAACTCCTCGCGCAGCTTGTGCGGCACCTTGGCGGAGCCGAGCCGGGGGTCGTCGGGGTAGTCGCCGACGAGCAGGATGCGCAGCGGCCGGCCGGTCATGCGGCGGACACCGCCCCCGCGAGCACGTCGAGGGTGTGCGCAATGCCGAACCGGGTGTCGTAGAGGTGGCGTCCCAGGGCGCCGAGCGCGTGTCGTGCGGCGGCATCCTCGAGGAGCCGGGCGGCCGCCGCGGCCAGCGCCGCGGCGTCTCCGGCGGGCGCAAGCGCCACGGCGCCGCCGCGCCAGATCGGCTCGGTCAGCGCTCCGTCCGTCGTGACGACAGGCCGTTCGTTGGCGAGCGCCGCCATCACCGAGGTGCGGCGGGTGGTGACGCCGTCGGGATAGGGCTGCACCAGGATGTCGCAGGCCTGAAGCGCTGCCGGGACGGCGCCCGGCGGCAGTGCGGCGGCCGCGACGACCCGGGACGCCAGCATCCTGTCGCGGGCGACCAACATCTCGACGAAGCCGTCGGCGCCGCGGCCGATCAGGGCGAACCGTACCGCCGGTGCGGCGCGCAGGACGGCGGGCACGACCCGCAGCAGCTCGGCCGTCATGTGCTCGCCAAACGTACCGAAGTGGCCGGCGACGCAGGCGCCCGGCGCGTCGTGACGAAACGCGGCCCGCCAGTGCCGCAGCTCGCTGTCCGCGGCCGCGGTGCCAACGGTGGCGGGAACCGGGAGCTCGATCAGCGTGCGGCCGCCCCAGGGGCGGAGATACGGGAGCCACGCGGAGGTGGACACGTAGGCCACGGGGCTGGCCCGCAGCAGCAGCGCCGCCATCAGCCGCTGGACCAGGGCCAGCGCATTGCGCGCGGGGCGCTGCAGGGAGAAATAGAAATACGGCTCGTGAAACATGACCCGGATATCGAGCCCCCGCCGCCGCATGCGCAGCAGCCAGACACAGAAGGCGAGATTGCCGCCGCGTGATCCGAGGGCGTTGGGGACGTACTGCAGCAGCACGCAGCCGGGCGCGCCCTCGAGCGCCGCCTCGAGCGCCCGCCGGGAGCGGGGGCCGAAGACATCGGGCAGACGGTGGACCTGGACGCCGTCATCGTTCCGGTCGACGGTGCCAGGGCACCAGACGTGAACCTCGGCGCCGCGCGCCACCAGTCCGGCGGCGACGAGGCGCGTGTAGTCGGCGACGCCGCCGGGCTGGGGAGGATATTCCCCGGTGAGCAGCTGGAACCGCGGCGTCACGCGACTGTCCGCGCCGGCGCGGCCGCCTGATGCAGCACGGTCTCGACGATCCCGAGGTGGGCGGCGATGGTCATCTCCGCGGCGACGCCGCGCGCGCCGCTGCCAAGACGCGCCAGTTCCTCCGGCGCCGACAGCAGCCGCGCCAGGGTTCCGCCGAGCGCCTCCGCGCGGCCGACCTCGCGCACCATCCGGCCGTTGACGCCGTCATGGAGCCATTCGCCGATACCGCCGGCCTCGAACGCCACCGCCGGCACGCCATGCGCCGCGGCCTCCAGGCCGACGAGGCCGAAGGGCTCCGGCCAGACGCTCGGGACCGCGAGCACGCTGGCGCTGCGCAGCAGTTGCACGCGTGCATCGCCGCTCACCCACCCGTGAAAGGCCGCCGCCACGCCCAGCCTCCCGGCCAGCTGCCGCCAGGCCGCTTCCGACGGCCCGCTGCCGCCGAACGACACTTCGATCGCCGCGCCCGTCGTCCGCATCGCGTGCGCGACGGCATGGATCAGGAGGTCGCCTCCCTTGAGCGGCGTCATCCGTCCCAGAAACAGCACCGTCGGCGTCACCGGCAGCGGCCGCGCTGGCCCGGTCCACGGCGTCGTCGTAAACAGCGGCGCCGTGGTGAGCCGCGCCGCGGCAACGCCGTTGCTCGCGTACTCCCGGGCCATGTGGGTGCTGGCGACGACGACCTGCGCGTAGCGGGTGAAGAGACGTTGCTGACGCTTCGACCAGGCGAACTGCTCGAACATCAGCCCGGGCCGTAGCTGGCCGCAGCGGCGTGGGAGGTAGAGCCCCAGGCAGGCGAGCCCGAACGTCCGCGCGCATGGTTGCATCACCGGAAAGGCGTGGGACTTGAGGCCGCTGACGCAGGTGCCGAAATAGCCGTGCATCATCTTCACCGTCGGCGCAATGGTGAGAAGCCCCTCGTCGATCGCCAGCGGCCCCATGTTGTGGGAAAAGCAGACGTCGGGACCCCAGTGGCGGACGCCCTCGAGCGCCGCCTCGAGCCCCTGGTCCGCGACGCTGAAGACGTCGGCGCAGTCGTCCAGCCGCGTCGGCCCCGGCGCCGCGCGCGGCTCCGCGCACAGGAAGGCGAGCTGATGGCCCCGGGCCCGCAGCGCCGGCATCATCGCCGCGAGATAGCTCTCGACGCCCCCCGCGCCCGCCGGGGCCTCGTGCGCAATCAGGAGGCGCATGGACGAAGCCTCAGGCAGACGCCGGCGAGATTCCACGGGTCGGGCCGTCCATCCAGACGTTCGGGCCGCAGGCCCTGGTCGCGGAGCTCCGCCTCGAGATCCTCGCGGGTATAACCGAAGGCGGACCACAGATGCGGGTGGATTTCCATGTAGAGCTCGAGCCCGGGACCGGCGGACGCGATGGTGGCGCGGGCGCCGCGAAGGAGATCGAGCTCGGCGCCTTCGACGTCCACCTTGATGAAGTCCGGCGTCACGCCCTCGGCGCGGCAGAAGTAATCCAGGCTCGTGGTCGGCACCTCGATGGCGGTGTCGTCGCGATCCCGAACGAGGCGGTTGTCCCCCTGCATGCCAACGGCGGCAAAGCGCGCCCGTCCGGGCTCGCGGCTCACGGCCTCGGCATGTACGACGACGCGATCGGCGACGCCGTTGAGCGCGACGTGGCGGAGGAGGCCAGCGCGGGCGCCGGGCGCCGGTTCGAAGGCGTGGACGCGTCCCGCGGCGCCGACCCACTGCGCCAGGAGAATCGTGTAGGCGCCGAGGTTGGCGCCGATGTCCAGGGCGGTCGCGCCCGGCCGGACGGCAGCGTGAAAGGCCTCGTACTCCTCGGGATTCCAGGCGGCCTGGCGATAGGCGGCGGCCAGCCGGACGCGCTCGCCGTGCGGAAAGCGGCTGACCAGCCGATCGCCGGGCCATCGATCCATGACCCCTTCGTAGAGGCGCTTGAGCGGCCCCCTGAGGCGGGAATCGGCGAGCCGGTTGCGGAACGGGCGTCCGGCGCGCTCGAGCAGGCCAGGACGACGGAAATCCTCACCCCGTCCGAATTCCATCACGGCGTGCCCCGCCCGTCTCCCCCCGCGAGCGCGAGCAGTCCATCGAGGCGCCACGCCGCGAGCCGGCCCCTGATGAGCGCTGCTACGGGTGGATAGCCGAGGATCAGCGGGCGGGCGAACCAGGTGTAAGTCAGCCCGATCAGGCCGCCGACGACGACCGCACCCGGAAAGGGCAGACGCAGCGCCAGCGCACCGACACCGGCGCAGAGGATGATGGGCGGCAGCGATCGCGCCGCCCAGGGGCGGACGACATCGCGGCCGAATCCCGCGACCGTCAGGCCGCTGCGCTCCGAGAGCGCCGGCAGCAGCAGCGGCACCAGCACGACCGCCTGCGCACAGAGCGACGCGAGCGGAATGCCGATCAGGCCGAAGCGGCGGCCGAGGTAGACCGCCAGGGCGACCTGGACGCCCCCGGACGTCAGCGTCGCCATCCCGACATGGAGGCGCCGGCCCAGCGCGGAGACCACCACCGCCAGCGCGTGGCTGAGGGTGCTGACGACAATCAGCATCGCCAGCACGACATTCAGGGAGGTCCCGCCGAACAGGTGGGCGCCGACCCACGCGGACACGAACGCGCCGTTGACCGCCAGCAGGATGCAGACGGCGCCGCCGGCGAGCGCCAGATAGACGCGGAAGACCGCCGCCACCGCATCGCGCAGGCGATCGGGACGCTGCTCCCCCGAAAGCTGCGCCAGGCCGACGAGGCTGCTGTCGCCGGGCACCCAGGACATCTGGGTCATCATCTGCCCGAGCTTGGCGGTCATCGCGAGCATCGTGATCCAGATGGGATGGCCGAGCGAGGCGAGCACGATGGCGTCGGTGGCCACCGACAGCCGCCACCCCCAGGCGCCGAGCCAGGCGCCGAATCCCTCGCGGAACAGCCGGGCGACGTCGCCAAAGGCCGGCAGCGGCCAGTTCCGCGTCAGGTCAGGCGCCAGGCTGCGCAGCCGCGCCGCCATCACCGCCGCGTTGATGAGCGACGGTATCGCGGCGCCGATGGCCAGCGCATACAGACCGTAGCCCCTGAACAGCAGCACCACGGTGATCACCAGATCCAACGCCCAGGTAGCGGTGGAGATGTAGCCGTAGAACTTCACGTCCTGCAGGCCGACGAGGGTCGACCCGGCAATCCGCAGCGGCAGGACGATGGCGGCGGCGGTAGCGATGATGGTGAGCGGACCGGCAATCGCGTCGCGATCGGCGACCCCGAGATTCAGCACGCCCGGCGCCAGCCGCCAGAGCACGACGACGAGCACGCCGTAGACCAGCGAGACGAAGACCGCCGCGCAGGACGCGTTGCTCATGATGCGC
>JBDTOB010000175.1:0-5954 GCA_039933435.1 Acidobacteriota bacterium
GCGCTCGAGGTGCTGCCGGAGGCGCGGGCGCTGCGCCACGGCGCGAGGGTCCGGTTCCATCAGGGCACGACCGAGGTGATTGGCCGGGTGGCGGTGGCGGGGCTCTGCGAGGGCGAAGGCCCTGCCGGCGAGATCCCCCCGGGCCGCTCCGCCTACGCGCGGCTGCGGCTGGAAGGCGAGGCGGTGGTGACGCGCGGCGATCGCTTCATCCTGCGCGCCTACTCGCCGGCGATGACGGTGGGAGGCGGGGTCGTGCTGGACCCGCATCCGCCGCGGTCGGCGATCCGCACGCCGGCGGCGCTGGCGCGATTCCGCCGGCTCGACGGGCCGGCCGGAAGCGGCGTCGCGGCCGCCGAGGCGGTGCGGTCGTTGATCGAAGAGCGTGGGCCGGGCGGGATGGCGCGAGCCGCGCTGGTCAGCCGCGCCGGGCTCGATCCGGGAGAGGCGCGAGCGATGGAGGAGCGTCTGGTCGCGGAGGGCCGGGTCACCGCGGTCGGCGAGACGCTGGTGGCCACCGCCGCGCTGGAGGCGCTCGGCGCGAAGCTGGCGGCCGCGGTGGCGGCGCACCATGCGGCCGATGCGCTCTCCGGCGGCCTGCCCCGCGAGGAAGCCCGGGAGCGGCTGTTCAAGGGGGCGGCCCCGGCGGTGTTCGAACACGTGGTCGGGGCGCTCGTGCAGCGGGGCGCGATCGCGGCGGGGGACAGGCTGGCGAAGGCGGGTCATGCGCTGTCGCTCTCGCCGGAGGAAGGGCGCGCCCGCGAGACGCTCGAAGCGATGCTGCTCGAGGGAGGCCTGGCGCCGCCAGCGGTCGCCTCGATCGTCGCCGCGTCGGGCGTACCGGCCGCGGCGGTCGAGCGCATCGCGGCGTTGCTCGTCAGACAGAAGCGGCTCGTGCGGATCGACGGCCTGCTGTTCCACGCCGAGGCGCTGGAGCGGCTGAAGAGGGAACTCAGGGAGCTTGGGAGGCCGGAGGGAGCGGAGGCCCGCGTGGACGTCGCCGCTTTCAAGGCGAGGTATGGAATCAGCAGGAAATATGCGATTCCGCTACTGGAGTATCTCGATCGGGAGCGCGTGACGCGCCGTGTCGGCGACGCACGGATCGTCCGCCGCGATTAGTCGTCGCGCTTGGCGGATTCGGCGTTCGATTCTTTGAAGTTGCGGATGCCCTTGCCGATACCGCGGCCGATCTCCGGCAGCCGGTTGGCGCCGAAAATCAGGATGATGATGAACAGGATGATCACGAGCTCGGGGATGCCGAGGCTGCCAAACATGGGAACTCCTTCACAACTCGCGCTTGAACAGGACGATTGTATCACCCTTGCTTCGCGCCCCGGTGCCGCGCACCGGCGTCGCGGAGTGCGGCTGGCGGCAGCGCTGCTCGTGCTGATGGGCTCGACGGGGCGGGGGTCGGCGCAGTTCACCTCCGGTGTCAATCTGGTCGAGGTCTACGCCAGTGCCACCGACGCCGCCGGCCAGCCGGTCACGACGCTGAAGCAGGAGGACTTCGAGCTGCGGGAGAACGGCGAGCTGCAGACGATCTCCAACTTCACGTCCGGCGAGTTTCCGCTCTCGGTGGCGGTGGCGCTCGACCGCAGCTTCAGCATGTCGGGGGCGCGGCTGGCGCTCGCCAAGTCCGCGGCGCGCGCCTTCCTGGGCGAGCTGCGGCCGGAGGATCAATCGGCGATTGTCGCGATCGGATCCCAGGTCGACATGCTGACGCCGCTGTCGACCGACCGCAAGGCGCAGTACGACGCCCTGCTCGCACTGCAGCCGTTCGGCACGACCGGGCTGCACGACGCCGTCATCCAGGCGATCGACCAGGTCCAGCCCGCGCGCGGGCGCCGGGCGCTGGTGCTGCTGTCGGACGGCGCCGATCGCTACAGCGACGCTTCGGCGTCGCAGGCGCTCGAGGCAGCACGGCGGTCGGACGTCATGGTCTACCCGGTTGCGCTCGGCGCCGATCGCCCGTCGCTCTTCGCGGAGCTGGCCACGCTCACCGGCGGCCGCTCGTATCACACCCGCGACGCCGCGGCGCTGACCACGGCGCTGCGGGGCATTGCCCGCGAGCTGCGACGGCAGTACCTCCTCGGTTACACCCCGACGCGCGGGACGGCGGGCGCCGGTGAGTGGCGGTCGATCACCGTGCGGGTGAAGCGCCCCGGCGTCCAGGTCCGCGCCCGCGACGGCTACACCGTGAAATAGCGGACAGCGGCGGCCGGCGCACCCTATCGATAAAGCCGCGCCAGCGCTCGGATGCCGAGCCGGACTTCACCGGTGCGGACCAGCCGCCGGCGGAGCCCATGGTACGGCTGCACTCCCGCGATGAGGTCGGCCATGATCCGCCGGATGGCGCCGCTCGCAACCAGCGCTTCCATGAGCAGCGCGGTGAAGCGCGGCTGGAAGAAGCGGGCCTTGAGCGCCGCGGCGCGCAGCAGTTCAGGATGGATGGTGTCGCGGATCCGCGCCTCGTATTCGCGCCCCGCGAGCCGGCCGCGCTGGAGGCTGTCGGCCGCGGCGTCGCCGGCGGCCAGCGCGAAGTAGATGCCCTCCCTGGTGATCGGATCGACCATGCCCCCCGCGTCTCCGAGCAGCATCCATTCCGGCCCGGACGGGGGCTCGCCGCCAAGCGCCTCCGTGCCGAGCGACGGGATCGGCCAGCTGTAGCGCTCGAGCGGCGCGTCGGCGCCGACATGTCTGGCGATCCACCGCGACACCACCGGCAGCAGGACGGCGGGCGAGCTGTCGTCGGCCTGGGCGCAGACGCCGACCGCCAGGTGATCGTGGCGCGGGAACGACCACAGGTATCCCGGAGGCCGCGCTTCGAAGGCGAGCGACACGCCGGACGACGAGTAGCCCGGCACGTAGAAGCCGGTCGCAATCGACAGGTCCCGCCGGGCGAACGGCCGGTGCACCGTGCGGCGGACGAAGCTCGCCGGGCCGTCGGCGCCGAGCAGCCAGTCCGCGCGCACCGACTCCGCCCTCGATCCGACGATCCACCCGCCGCCCTCGCGCTCGATGCGCTCGACCCGGAGCGGCAGGAGCGTGGCGCCCGCCGTCGTGGCGGCCGCGACCAGCGCCTCGTCCAGGATGCGCCGGGCGATCACCGCCAGCCGGGGGCGGCCATCAGCGCCGGGGGCAATCGGTATCGACGCCGTGGCGGTGCCGTCTTCGAAGCTGGCCCGGTCGATGGCCACCAGGGGGAGACGGGCGAGGCTGGTCGCCGACGCGACGAGATCGAGCGCCCGGCCCGTCAGCCCGCCGCCGCAGGCTTTCTCGCGCGGGTGGCTGGGGTCGAGCATCACGACCCGCGCGCCCGCGCCAGCCAGCCGCCACGCGGCGCGGGCGCCGGCGGGGCCGGCGCCGACAATCGCGATGTCGAAGCGGGGCAGGGCAGGCATCGTTACGGTACAATCCTAGTCACAGTCCGCCCTTGCCGGGGTTTTCCGGGAGCTTCATGCCGCATCCACTCGTTCTTGCGCTCTATACCTCACCGGCCGCTGCCGCGGTCGGCGCCCGCGCGGCGCATGCCGCCGGCGTCCCCCACGACAGCATTTCCGTCGTCAGCCGTAATCACGACGAGGATACGGCGCTGGCCGCCGGCATGGACGCCACCCCCGGCGCCGAGCTCGAGGACTCGCGCACCGCGGGCCGGCTCGGTGAGTTGTCGGGGTATGTGCTCGCAGCGATCGCGCTGGTCCTCCCAGGTGTTGGACCGATCGTGGCGGCCGGACCGTTGTCCGCCGGGTTGGGCGAGGCCGCCGGCCACGCCGCCGGCGGGCTTGCCTCGGCGCTGAGCGAGGCTGGCTTGCCGGAAGACCGGGCCGAGGCGCTGCAGCGGGCCGTGGCCGACGGTGCGGTGCTGATCGCGGTCCACACCACCGAAACCAGCGCTCCACTGATCCGCGCGGCGATGGCCTCCAGCGGCGCAACCCTGGTCGAAACCGCCAACTGGAGCGGATGAGCCCTGCCGTGGTGACGGAGCGCTTTACGGTCGGGGTCTTCCAGGACCACGCCTGGGCGCGGCGGGGCATCGAGGCGCTGCTCGCCGCCGGCTTCTCCAGGGGCTCCCTGACCATCCTCGCCACTGCGTCCCCCGCGTCGCTCGAGCTGATGTCGGCGTTTCTCGACACCGCGCCGCTGCCGCTGGAGGTCAAGACCCTCGGTCCGGTGGCGGCGAGCGGTCCGCTCCTCGAGGCCCTGCAGGGTGCCGACGGGCGCCTGGAACGACTGGGGCTGGCATCGACGATAGGCCGGGCCGGTTTCCAGCGGCACGACGGCTACATTTTCGAGACGCTGGTCGGTCGGGGAGGCGTGCTTGTCGCCATCATGAGCGAGGCGCGGGCGTCCGACGCGCTGGCCAAGCTGCACGCCTACGGCGGCGGCAACGCCGGCATCGGCGCATGGACGGGCCGCGTCTGAGTCCAGAATCGGCTTCCGAGCGTCCTAACCGCAGGACGCGGAGCTCCGCAGGCTCGCGTTTTTCCGGTCGTCCACGGTGGCGGGTGGGGCACCGTTATTGCAGCTTGCGACCGTGATTCAGTCGAGTCACAATGGCTTTTCCGTTGATTGCCGATCAGCTGATGCCTGAAGTCTATCAGGGCGCGAGTCCCAACTCGAGATTCCTCGCGGGCTCGGTGCCCGCGACCGAGACCTCATGGCAGAGCTACGGGCAGCGGTTTGCCGGCTCAGTGGTGGCCCATCTCGCGGCGCTCGCTGTGGTCCTGTTCGTGCTCACGCGCATACCGGCCGTCTCCGAGGAGATCAGCCGTCCCACTCCGCTGCCCGACATCACCTGGATTGCGACGCCGGGCCCGGGCGGGGGCGGAGGCGGGGGCGGCAACCGCACCCCGGATCCCCCACGCAAGGCTGAGATCGTTCCGCCGAAACCGCGCAGTTTCGCGCCGCCGCCGCCAAAGGCGGAGGTGACGCCGCCCAAGCCGCTCCCGCAGATGAACATCCCCGCGGTCACCGCCGTGGCGGAGCTTCCGGGTGCGATGACGCAGATGCCGCAGACAACGCTGGCCCAGGGGACTGGCTCGGGCGGTGGCGGTGGCACCGGCACCGGCACCGGTGTCGGCCCGGGCACCGGCTCCGGCTACGGCGACGGCAGCGGCGGGGGCACCGGGGGCGGCGTCTACCGGGAAGGCAACGGCGTCACCTCGCCGCGCATCATCCGCGAAATCAAGCCGACCTACACCAGCGAGGCGATGCGCGCCAGGATCCAGGGGCTGGTGCGGATGGAAGCCATAGTCCTGCCCGACGGTTCGGTCGGCAGCGTCAAAATCACCAAATCGCTCGATCCGACGTTCGGCCTCGACAAGGAAGCAATCCGCACCGTCCAGCAGTGGCGCTTCGAGCCGGGACGGCGGCTCGGTCAGCCCGTACCCGTGCTGATTGAGATCGAGATGAGCTTTACGCTCAGATAACTGGCAGCTGCCAGTTGCCAGTTCCCAGTTCCCAGACAAAAAAGGCCGGCTGGATTGCTCCAGCCGGCCTTTCGCTTTCGAGCTGTCAGCCCTCGGCTGTCAGTCTTAGTACATCCCGCCCATGCCGCCGCCGCCGCCACCGGGCATCGGCGAGTCCTTCTTCTCCTCGGGGATATCGCACACCAGTGCTTCGGTCGTCAGCAGCAGCGAAGCGATGGAGGAGGCGTTCTGCAGTGCCGAGCGCACCACCTTGGTCGGGTCGATGACGCCGGCCGCGACCATGTCTTCGTACTTGTCGGTCGCGGCGTTGTAGCCCTCGCCGGCGCTCTTCGCTTCCTTGACCCGCGCCACCACGATCGAGCCTTCCTGGCCGGCGTTGGTCGCGATCCAGCGCAGCGGCTCCTCGATGGCCTTGCGAATCAGTTCGACGCCGACCTTCTGATCGCCCTCGAGCTTGAGGCTGTCGAGCGCCTTGGCCGCGCGGATGAGCGCGACGCCGCCGCCGGGGACGATGCCTTCCTCGACCGC
>JBDTOB010000176.1:0-5952 GCA_039933435.1 Acidobacteriota bacterium
CCGGCGTCGTGGGCGATATCCAGCTTGCCGTTGGGATCGGTCGGCAGGCAGTGGCGTCCGGTCTTGTCGTGCGATCCCGAGCCCTTGACGGTCCCGTCGTTCTGGGCGACGTGGAAATCAATCGTCCATGGCCGCAGCGTGCGGGTGACGACGCGGAGGGCGTCCTCGAGGGCGGGACGGCTGGACCAGTCGTGCCCTTCCGGGAGGATGCGGTCCTCCGGGGCGTTGTAGCCCATGGTGTAGAGGAGGGTGTGGGCCATATCCGCCTGGAAGCCGACGGTCTTCGGGCGGCCGACCATCTCCAGCAGCTCCGCCATGCGTTTCCAGCTGTGCATCCCGCCCCAGCAGATTTCCCCTTCGGCGGCGAGCCGTTCGCCGAAGCCTTCGGCGACGTCGGCGGCTTCGCGGAAGGTGTCGGCGATCTTCCGGGTGTTGCCGGCGGGATCCTTGGCCCACTCCCCCGGGCTGGCGGCAGAGTCGATGCGGACGACGCCGTAGGGGCGAACGCCGAGGTCCTTGAGCTTCTTGCCGATCGCGCAGGCCTTGCGGACCTGGGTAACGAACGCCTTGCGCTCGTCGGCGCTGCCCATCGCGGAACCGCCGCCGGTCGGCGGCCAGACCGGAGCGACGAGCGAGCCGACCACCAGCCCTTTGGAGCGGACCGTGTCGGCCAGCTTCTTGAGATCGTCGTCCGACGAATCGATGCTGATATGGGGATCTGAGAGGAAGAGATCGATACCGTCGAACTTCTCGCCGTTGACCTCGGCGGCGGCGGTCATCTCGATCATGGTGTCGAGATCGATCGGCGGTTCCGAATCGGGCCCCTTGCCGACGAGGCCGGGCCACATGGCGTTGTGGACCGCCGGGTACTTGTGCTGTCGCATGTGTCGGGTCCTCGAAAGCTATTTCTTCTTCAGGGGTTCGGCGTCCGGGTTGCCCGGTCCGAAGTGCTTGAGCAGCACCAGCGGCTCGGTCTCGCTGTGGTTCTCGATGCGGACGCCGGAGCGTGCCGCGTCAGCGGTCACGAACAGCTCGTCTTCCGTCATCTCGCCGAAGCGGATCATCGCCGGCGTCGAGACCGCCATCGACCCGAAGCGGCCGTAGCCCTGGGTCATGATGATGCCGTAGGCGGCGGCGTCGGTGATGGTGACGCTGCGCTTCGGCAGCACCGTCAGCTCCTTCGCCGAGTACCAGCCGGTGCCGTAGGTGATCCACTGTTCACGGTAGCCTTCCGGCTCGGTCTGTGCGAACGGCTGCACCGGCTTCGGGAAGCAGTGGTTGCTCTCGCCGAAACGCGGATCGACGTTCGCCTCCCAGTCGAGCATGCCGATGATGTAGTCGAGATCCTGGTGGTTCTCCTTCGGCACGTCCTTGACCAGCAGGCTCCAGTCGATGATCCGCCCTTCGACCTCGGACTGGAACATCGCGAAGACGTCGCTGTTGACCTGCGGCTCGTAGGTGAGCAGCGAGCCCGGCGCGTGCAGGATGCCGGGATCGATCTGCCAGCCGGTGCCGGGCTGCAGCCGGTAGGCGCGCGACAGGAACAGGATGCCGTTGTCCCCCTGGCTCCACCGCTCCAGGCAGCGGCGCACATCGTCTTTGGTCGTGCCGGGCTCGAGACCCATGAAGGTGTAAGGAAAATGGTTTTCGGCGGGGTTGTACTGCGGCGGGAAGTAGTAGGCTTCCGGCTTGCCGCGGCGACCGACGCGTTTGGCGGCTTCCTCGCTCTGGTGCATGTGGTGCGGGATCGGGCCGAGGTTGTCGAAGAACTTGCAGAGCAGGTTCCAGCCCTTCTGCCGCTGCATCACCTCGGCGCCGAGGAGCAGGTCGCCGGCAGCCTCGACCGCCGCCTTGAGGAGGAAGCGCTGCCCTCCGGCGACGCGGACATAGCTCAGCCCCTCGTCGGCCGGCGTGCCCGGGCCGTTGTCGGCGTTGGTGGTCGAGGAGAACCAGCGCTCGTTGATGCCGCCGCGGTGCCCCCCGAAGGCGTAGTAGTCGTCCGGGTGCAGCCGCAGGCGCCGCCCGGGAATCATGAACGAGCGCGGCACCCACGCCGGCTCGAGCCGGAGGAGTCCCTTGCCCTGGTCGATAGCATCCTGAACCTGCGAGCGTTCGAGCATCTGTTTCACCGTTTGTGAGAGGGCTGACCCGGAGCCGCGGCGCGGCGTTTCTCCGCCGGCAGCCGGCAGCCGCTAACTTTATAACAAGGTGCCGGGGTGCCAAAGTGCCACGGTGCAGGGTGCCCGAGTGCCGGGCACCGACACTTTGAGATAATGCCCCCATGTTTCATGGCCGCCGTGCTGTCGCGATCGAGAATGCCGCACTCCGAGTGACCGTGCTGCAAGGGGGCGGGCACATCGCCGAGGTGCTGGACAAGCGCTCTGGGATCAGCCCGTTGTGGGTGCCGCCGTGGCGCTCGGTCGAGCCGATGGGGTTCGACGCGGTGAAGGATCCGGCCTACGGCGCCAGCTCGGAGGCGCGGCTGCTGGCGGGAATCATGGGGCACAACCTCTGTCTCGACATCTTCGGCGGGCCCTCCGCCGAAGAGGAGGCCGCGGGCCTGCATCCGCACGGTGAAGCCTCGATCGCGCCGTACGAGATCGAGGCGACTGGCGCGAGCCTGGCGATGCGGGCGACGCTCGCTGCGGCCGGGCTGCGGGTCGAGCGGCGGATCTCCCTGGAGGACCGGGCGGTCAGAGTACTGGAGTCGGTGGAGAACCTGTCCGCCACCGACCGCCCGGTGGGCTGGACCGAGCACGTGACGCTGGGACCGCCGTTTCTGGAACGCGGGGTGACCGAGTTTCGCGCCTCGGCGACACGATCGAAAGTGTTCGAGCGCGACTTCGGCGCCGCCGACTACCTCGTGAGCGCGGCCGAGTTCGAGTGGCCGCTGGCGCCTCAGCGTGACGGCGGGACGGCCGACCTGCGGCGGTTCACGGACCGCCAGGTCTCGGGGGCCTACACCGCGCACCTCATGGACCCGGCCCGGGAGCATGCGTGGTTTGTGGCCTTCGCGCCGACAGCCCGGCTGGCATTCGGATACGTGTGGCGGCGGACGGACTTTCCGTGGATGGGCATCTGGGAGGAGAACCACAGCCGGACGGCCCCGCCGTGGAACGGGGAAACGCTGACCCGGGGCATGGAATTCGGCGTCTCGCCGTTTCCGGAGACCCGGCGGGAGATGATCGACCGCGGCCGCCTGTTCGGCGTACCGACCTATCGCTGGCTGCCGGCCAGAGCCCGGGTGGCGGTGGAATACTGGATGGTGACGGCCGAGGCCGACCGGGTTCCCGAGGCGCTGGAGTGGCCCGGCCGCGGCTGAGGTCGCCGTGCCGCTTGTGTCGAAGGAAAGAGCCGCGTACACTCGATCCAGCGGTACGAGACCGATGCCCCGAAGCCGGTGTCCGGCACGGACACGCATCGACCCGGCACTCATCACTTAACGAGGATTACAATGATGCGACTCTTCTATACCCTTTCCCTCGCGGCGGCGGTTGCGGCAGCGTCGGCCACCCCCCTCGCGGCTCAGGCGGCGAAGCCGTCGGCCCCCGCCACGCCGTCGAAGACGGCGGCCCCGGCGGCCAAGAAGGCGGGCGCGGCCGCAGGACGCACCGTCGAGATCACCGGCGGCGACGACATGAAGTTCAGCGTCACCTCCATCGCCGCCAAGCCCGGCGAAACGATTCACGTGGTGCTCAAGAACACCGGCGCGGTCCCCAAGATCGCCATGGCGCACAACTTCGTCGCCCTCAAGGCGGGTGTCGACGCCACCAAGTTCAGCCAGGAGGCGATGACGGCGCGCGAGACCGACTACGTGCCGGCGGGCCGCACGGCCGACATCCTCGCCTCGACCAAACTCGCCGGCCCCGGCGAAACGGTCGAAGTCACCTTCAAGGCGCCGACCAAGCCGGGATCGTATCCCTACCTCTGCTCGTTCCCCGGCCACTTCGCCGCCGGCATGCGCGGCGACATCGTCGTCAAGTAGCACGAACCGTTCGCGTTTCGGCTGATCGCAGGGGAAGGCGTCGCGGGCGCCTTCCCTTTTTTTATGGGCTCTCTGAGGGGCGTCCCGCCCACGCGGACGCCGAGGTTCAAGGCATGACGACAGAGTCGCCGCACACACCGCCGCCGCGTACCGCGGCAGCCGACAACGGGCTGCGCCGGATGCTGAAATGGGTGTTCGTGATACTGGTGCTGACGGTGTTGTTTGCGATGGTGGTGGTGGCGCTGACGATTCGATGGCTGTCGTGAACAGCCACGGACTCAGGCGTGGCGATTGCGGTAGGCGTCGCAGGCTTCCCGGACCACAGCCGTGAGCTCGTCCGGGTTGATCGGCTTCTGCAGCATCGCGAACGGCCGCAGCAGATCGGCCCTCGACGACAGGTCGGTGACGGCCGAGACCAGGATGACCGGGACATCCGCGATCCGGGGATCGGCCAGTTGCTTCTGGCGGAACTGCGGGCCGCTGCAACGCGGCATCATGTAATCCAGCACGATCACCGACGGCGACAAAGGGTCCTGCTCCCGGAGCTGGCCGATCCGGGTGAGCGCGTCGAGGCCGTCTCGAGCGACCGCCACCTCGATGCCGTCCGCCTCGAGGATGAGCCGCAGCACCTCACGCGTATCCTCGTCGTCTTCCACCAGCAGGACATGGGCTCTGCACGGGAGGCTCATCCGGCCATCCGTGTGAGCAGCAGATTGCACCGAGGCTCAAAGTGGGAGCAGGAAGACCTATGTTTCGGTAAAAACTGATACATGCAACCAGTTAAAGTGCAATAAATAGCTACGACCTTGCGGTCTGACGCGCAGTATCTGTGACAGACAGCAAGACCGTCGCCACTTACTTCTTATCGGGCAGAAGCGTCACAACCGTATAACGGTTGAGCGGAAAATACGTCCGGAAAATCTCCTGGATGTTCTGCTGCGTCAGCGCGGCGATTCGCTCTTCCCGTTTAAGGATGAGCAGCGGGTCGCGGTCGAGCAGTCTGGCCGACTGCAGCCGCCCGAGCCAGAAGCCGTTCTGTCGCAGGGCCGTTTCGTGCTCCCGCCGCGCCGTTTCCTTGGCGCGATTGACGAGGTCCTCCGAGGGCCCCTGCTCCTGCAGCCGCTTCACTTCTTCGAGGCTGCGCTCCACCATTTTCGGGATGTTCTCCGGCGACGCGCCGAAGGTGATGGCGATGTGCCCGCCGCCGCGCTGCGGCAGCGCCTGCGACAGCCCGGCCGAGACGTTGTAGGTCTCTCCGAGCTCTTCGCGCAGGATGTCGCGCAGCGCGATCTCGAGCACGTCGGTCGCCGCCACCACCCGCGTCTGCTCGTTTTCTTCGATCGGGGGATCGGCGAAAAAGCTGAGCACCGTCTGGGCGCGCGGCTCTCGCCCTTTCTCGAGGGTCACCTTCTCGATGGCGTCCGGGAACTTGATGCCGAGATCCGCGAAGCGACTGTCGGCCTGGCCGGTGGACGGCAGCGTGCCGACGTAGCGCGCGGCCAGTGCCTCGGCCTCGTCCAGCTTGAACGTCCCGACCATGAACAGGGTGAAGTTCGCGGCGTTGGCGAAGCGGGCCTTGTAGAACGCCGCCATGGCGGCGCGATCCAGCGTCGCTATCCGGGCCAGCGTCAGCGGCTGCGACGTGAAGTGGCCGGAAGTGTTCACTTCGGCAACCTTCTCGCGGAAGAGCAGCCCCGGATTGTTGTCGCGGTTCGCGTACGACGCCTCGAGCTGCTTGCGGATCAGCGCGAACGCCTGCGGATCGTTCCCGGGAGCGGTGAAGGTCAGATTGAGCAGCTGCAGCGCCGTCTCCAGGTTCGCGGGGGTGCTCGACCCCGAGATGCCGTGCGACGACGTCGACACGAACGGACTCGCGGCGGCAATCTTCCCGGCGAGGATTTTCTGCAGGTCGACGGCGCTGTGGCCGCCGATGCCCGAGAGCTGCACCAGCGCCGGCGCCAGCGTCG
>JBDTOB010000177.1:0-5942 GCA_039933435.1 Acidobacteriota bacterium
ACGCTTTGAAAGGGGATACACCATGTTCGACCTCGATTTCTCCAGCAACGCCGACACCCTCGTCGCCATCCTGCTGACCATCGCCATCCTCGTCGTCACCCTCGTCTGACCTACCCGGGCCCGGCGGCCCGGGTACGGTACCCGCTTCGGCGCGCCGCGGCCCCCGCGAGCCTCTCGCCACGCGATGGCTGTTCGCGGGGGGCCGGCGACGGCGATTGGCCCCGTCCTCCGTCCCGCCGCGACCTCCCGCCCGCAATCTGCCCTCTGGGGTAGAATCGCGCATCGGAATTTCTCCGGAGGGTGCGCATGAGACATCTGGGAGTGCTGGCGCTGGCGGGGCTGATCGCGGCAGGCGGATGCGGCAAGTCGGCCGAAGAGAAGAAAGAAGAGAAGCAGGCCGAGCAGGCCGCGAAGACCGCGGAAACCGGCGCCGCCGCGGCCGCGCAGGGACTCGAGCAGATGGCCAGGGGGCTCGAGGCCATGGCCGGGGGCGGGAGTTCGGACGCCAAGGCGGTGGACCCGGTCAGCTTCCACGACATGCAGGCGCTCTTTCCAGAGGTCGACGGCTGGCAGAAGGCCAAACCCACCGGCGAAAAGATGTCGTCGCCGTTCAAGTACTCGCAGGCCGAGGTGGACTACACCAAGGGCGATTCGCGGATCACCCTGAAAATGATCGACTCCGGCTTCAACCAGCTGCTGCTCACCCCCTATGCGATGTTCCTCACGGCCGGTTACGAGAAGGAAACGTCCGACGGCTACGAGAAGTCCACCAAGGTGAACGGCCAGCCGGGATGGGAAAAATGGGACGGCGCCGGCAAGGACGGCGAGTTGAACGCGCTCGTCGGCAAGCGCTTTCTCGTGCAGATCGAAGGGCGCCATCTCGACGACACCAAGCCGCTGCACGATCTCGCCGGCCAGATCGACATGGCGAAGCTCGCCTCGCTGAAATAACCCGCGTGCCGGCGCGGGCCCCGGTCCGCGTCCACGCCCTCACCGTGGAGAGCGGCCATGCGCCGAATCGTGTTTGCGCTGGTTCTGGCGGGATTGGCGCTCGTGGCTGCTGAGGCGCAGCAGGGCCCCGGAGACCGTCCGGCGGCCAATCCGCGCTCGACCCGCTCGGTGGTGATGGCCCGCAACGGCCTCATCGCCACCAGCCAGCCGCTGGCCTCGGCGGCGGGGCTGCGCGTGCTCCAGCAGGGGGGCAACGCCTTCGATGCCGCGGTCACCGCCGCGGCGGTGCTGGCGGTGGTCGAGCCGACGATGAACGGCGCCGGCGGCGACCTGTTCGCGCTGGTTTACGACGCCAAGGCAAAGCAGGTGCGGGCGCTGAACGCCAGCGGACGCGCGCCGGCGCGGGCGACGCCCGACGAGTTCCATCGCCGCGGCCTCGACGCGATTCCCTACCGCGGCGAGCTCTCGGTCAGCGTGCCCGGGGTCGTCGACGGCTGGGCGGAGCTGCTCGCCCGCTACGGCACCATTCCCCTCTCGCGCGCGCTCGAACCGGCGATCGGCTACGCGCGCGACGGGTATGCGGTGAGCGAGATCATCGCCAACCAGTGGAAGGATGCCGAGCCGCTGCTCGCCCGCGACTCGGCCGCCGCGGCCACATTCCTGCCCGGCGGTCATTCGCCGGCCGCGGGCGAGGTCTTCAGCAATCCCGATCTGGCCGCGACGCTCGAGCAGATTGCCCGCGGCGGCCGCGACGCCTTCTACAAGGGGCCGATCGCCAAAGCCATCGCCGACGACATGCGGCAGCGCCACGGCCTGCTCACCGAGGCGGACTTCGCGGCCAACCATCCCGACTGGGTCGAGCCGATCTCGACCACCTACCGCGGCTACGACGTGCTCGAGCTGCCGCCCAACACCCAGGGGGTGGTGGCGCTCGAGATGCTCAACATCCTCGAGGGCTTCGACCTGCGGGCGATGGGCCAGAACTCCGCCGCCTACCTGCACCTGCTGGTCGAAGCCAAGCGGATGGCCTTCGCCGATCGCGACGCCTGGCTCGCGGACGCCGGGTCGGTGCCGGCGGCGGCGCTGACGCGCATGCTCTCGAAGGACTACGCCGCCGAGCGCCGGAAACAGTTCGACGCCGACCACGCCGCCGCCGACTACCAGCCGCTGTCGCTGCCGGGCTCGTCGCAGATCCCCGAAGAGCATCCGCAGGCGCACGGCGACACCATCTACATGACGGTCGCGGATCGCGACGGCAACGTGGTGTCGCTGATTCAATCGATCTTCGAGGCCTTCGGCTCGGGCATCGTCGCCGGCCGGACCGGCATCGTGCTGCACAACCGCGGCGCGCTCTTCACCCTGCAGCCCGGCCACCCCAACATCATCGCCCCCGGCAAGCGCCCCTTCCACACCCTCGTACCCGCGATGGTGCTGAAGGACAGGCGCCCGTGGCTGTCGTTCGGGGTGATGGGCGGCGACATGCAGCCGCAGGGGCACGTGCAGGTGCTGCTCAACCTCATCGACTTCGGCATGAACATCCAGGAAGCCGGTGAAGCGCCGCGCTTCCGCCATTCGGCCGCGGGCCTGGCGCTCGAGTCGGCGATCTCGCCGGAGGCGCGGTTCGGCCTCAGCCGCCGCGGCCACTCGATCGTCACTCAGATCGGCATGTTCGGCGGCTTCCAGGGCATCCTCTTCGATCAGCGCAGCGGCGTGATGATGGGCGGCTCCGATCCGCGCAAGGACGGCCTCGCGATCGGCTACTGACGCCCAGCCGTCCTGCAACCGGGAGCCCCCATGCCGCTGCTGCTGACCGAGGAAGACGTCCGCATCGTGCTCTCGATGGACGACCTCATCGTCGCGATGCGCGCCGCCCTCGAACAGTTCTCCGCACGCGCCGTCGTCCAGCCGGTCCGCTCGGTCGTCGAGGTCGGGCTGCAGCGCGCCGCGTTCGCGGTGATGCCGGCCTTCATCGCCGAGCCGCCCGTGCTCGGCGCCAAGCTGGTCACCTTCTTCGCCAGCAACGCCAGGGCGGGGCTGCCGACCCACCTCGCGACGGTGATCCTGCTCGACTCGATGACCGGCGAGCTCATCGCCATCATGGACGGACGCTTCATCACCGAGGCGCGCACGGCGGCGGTCTCGGCGGTCGCCACCCAGGCGCTGGCGCAGCCGGGCGCCGGGGTGCTGGCGGTGATTGGTTCCGGAGTGCAGGCCCGCAGCCATGTCGATGCGATCGGGCGGGTGCGGGAGCTGCGGGAGATCCGCGCCTGGAGTCCGGACGCCGGCCGCCTGGCGCTGTTTGTCCGCGAGACGACGGCGCGAAGCCGCGTGGCAGTGACCGCTGCCGCCTCGGCGCAGGCGGCGGTCGACGGCGCCGACCTCGTCGTCCTCGCCACCGCGGCACGGGAGCCGGTAGTGCGGAGCGCCTGGATCGCCGACGGGGCTCACATCTGCGCGGTCGGTGCGTGCCGCCCGCACGAGCGCGAGATGGAGACCGCGCTGCTGGCGCGCGGCCGCGTGTTCGTCGATTCCAGAGCCGGGGCGCTGGCGGAAGCCGGGGATCTGCTGATCCCGATCGCGGAAGGGGCGTTCGATGCCTCGCACATCGCCGGCGAGCTTGGCGAAGTGGCCGCGGGGACGGTGCCGGGCCGGCGCTCGGCGGCCGAGGTGACGATTTTCAAGTCCCTCGGCATGGGCGTGGAGGATGTCGCGGCCGCGCACCTCGCCTATCAGAAGGCGGCGGAGCGCGGCCTCGGACGCGGATTCGTGCTCTGAGCTACTTTTCCTTCCGGCGTTCCGCCCAGCGCTTCTTCATCATGTCGGAGATGCGCTTACGCGCTTCGGCAGACATCTTGTTGCGGCGACGCTTGCGGACCGGCGCTTCGCCGCCGGCGGCAGCCGCGCCGGCCGACCCCAGCGCCCGTCCCGCCTTCACCCCGGCGCGCGCCCGCAGCTTCGCGGCCTGCGTCGTCAGGGCCGCCAGGCGCTCGCGCGTCTGCGAAATCTCCCGTTCGAGACCACCGATCGCCCACCCGATCATCTCGGCGGACTTGATGAGTACGTCTTTCTGATTCTTTCTCGGTCGCCCTGCGGGCATGCCATCCTCCTCGAAAACACGGCTGACGGCGCCGCGCGGCACCGTGAACGAACGGTATCATAGTCCTATGGCAGGACGACGGCCAGCGGCGGCGGTTGGTCTGCTGATCGCGGCGGCGCTGCTGCTCGTCCCGCGGCCGTCCGGCGCCGCTCCGCAGCCCGCGGCGGCGGTGATCCAGCTCACGGATCAGGCGCTCGACCTCGCCTACAACCTGGATCACGATCAGGCGCTGCTACTGCTGCACCGCGCCGTGGCGATGGCCCCGGGGGAGCCGGCCCCGTATCGCACCCTCGCCAGCGTCCTCTGGCTCAACATCCTGTTCCGCCGCGGCGCGGTCACCGTCGACCACTACCTCGGATCGTTCTCCCGCGACACCATCGAGCTGCCCAGGCCCCCTCCCGAAATCGACGCTCAGTTCCGCGGCGCCGCCGAGCGCGCCGTCACGCTCTCGGGCCAGCGGGTGGCCGCCCGGGAGTCGGACCCGCAGGCGCACTACGACCTGGGGGCCGCGCTGGGGCTGGAGGCGTCGTATATGGCAACCGTCGACGGGCGGATGCTCGCCGGCTTCAAGGCCGCCAGGCGCAGCTACAACGAGCACGAGCGGGTACTGGCGCTCGATGCCAGCCGGGTCGACGCCGGCCTCATCGTCGGCACCTATCGTTACCTCGTCTCCACCCTGTCGCTGCCGATGCGCACCCTGGCCTACGTGGTGGGCTTCGGCGGCGGGCGCGAGCGCGGCATCCAGTTGATCGAGGCGGCGGCGCGGGACGCGGGGTCGCGGGCCGGCCCGCGGAACGACGCCAGGACCGAGGCGCTGTTCGCGCTGATCCTCGTCTACAACCGCGAGGGCCGCTACGACGATGCGCTGCGCGTGCTGCGGGAGCTCCGGGGGATGTATCCTCGCAACCGGCTGCTGCTGCTCGAGCAGGGGGCGACGACGGTCAGGGCGGGGCGGGCGCAGGAGGCGCAGGATCTGCTGAGCGAAGGTATCGCCGCGCTGGCCGCGGAGCGGCGCCCACTCATCCCCGGAGAAGAGGGATTGTGGCGCTACAAGCGCGGCCTGGCGCGGGCCGCGCTCGGGCGCGCGGATGCCGTCGCGGATCTGCAGCGGGCGATGGCGCCGGAGTCGCAGCTGTGGGTCGCGGGCCGGGCCCGCGTCGCGCTCGGACGGATCGCGCTGGCGCGGGGCGACCGCCCGTCGGCGGCGGCGGCGGCACGCGAGGCTGACGGGCTGTGCCGGCGCGGGCAGGATCCGGTGTGCATAGAGGACGCCAGGAAACTCTCGAGGAGCGCGGATGGCCGGTAAGGTGAAGACATGGATGTGGGTCGCGGCCGGGATCACGATTGTGGGGATCCTCGGGCTGATCGCCACGGCGGGCGCCGGCATCTACTTCTTCTCGCGCCACATCCAGACCGGCACCGAGTCCCCGGCCGCCGCGGCGCGCGCCTTCGACGACGTGGCGTCGCACTTTGCCGCGCAGAAGCCGCTGATCGAGCTCGACAGCCATGGCCGCTACCTGCGATCCAACACCGATCGCCCGACCCCGGCGGATGCAAAGCCGCCTCAGACGCTGCGGGTGATGGCCTTCGAGCCGGAGGACGGGCGGATCGTGCGGATCGGCATTCCCTTCTGGCTGCTGCGCCTCAAGATCCACGGCGGCGCCATCGACTTCAACGGCAACCGGGTCAAGCTGGAAGATTTGAAGCTGAGCGTCGAAGATCTCGAGCGCTACGGCCCCACCCTCGTCGTCGATCACCGCTCCCCGTCCGGAGAGCGGGTGGTGGTGTGGACGGAGTGAACCCGGGGTTCAGGGTTCCGGGTTCCGGGTTCGGGGTTCAGGTTCCGGGTTCGGGGTTCAGGTTCCGGGTTCGGGGTTCAGGTTCCGGGTTCGGG
>JBDTOB010000178.1:0-5935 GCA_039933435.1 Acidobacteriota bacterium
CCGAACGACCCGCACCACGGTTCGTGAGTCCTCCGTGAACATCCGTGTCATCCGTGTCGTCCGCGGACTGGACAGCTGCCACCTCCCGGTGGGATCTCCCGTCCACCGCTCGGTTCGTGAGTCCTCCGTGAACATCCGTGTCATCCGTGTCGTCCGCGGCCGCGACTGGTGGCGAATCCCGGCCCGCGTGCCCATACTCTGACGCTCAGCGTGGCTGGCGTTACACCGGCCGTCTGCTGACCGTCCGCTGTCTTCAGAAGGGCCGCTAGCAGCGAGGGCGTCGAGCCCATCCTCCGCGTCTGTTCAGCGGTGGAGGGCGTCTGCCCACCCTCCGCGTCTCATCAGCGGTCCTGATCCCGCTTCAGCCGTCCTCGCGCTGCCTCGTGGCGTCCGCTCGCCGGGACCAGCGGCCCGACCCTGCCGAGGCCGAATGGCGGCATGCCGCTGTAAACCGTTTCGTACTCCCCGGCGCGAACCTGATAAGTCTCGTGCCAGATGCCGACATCGCCGCGGCTCCGGGCGATCCGCTTGTTGAAGGCCAGCCATGCGGGCCAGTGCGCTTTGTCTTTGCTCCGGGCGTAGGCTTCGAGGTCTTCGAACGATCGCCAGTACTGGACGATGACGCCAAGAGTGGCGATGTGGCCAAGACAGCCGCATTCGGGATGGGCGGCGAGCTCACGGAGCATCCGCGGCATCGCCAGAAATGCCGGCAGCCACTGGTGAATCTTCCAGGGCTTGTTGATCCGCATGCCGATGAGGAAGACGACGAAGTCCCCTTCGACCTGTGCCGTCACTCGTCCGGGAATCACCTGTGCCATAGCGGCCCTCCTCGACGGCAAAGATGCGAAACACGAAAAGCCAGGCAGCCAGCCTGCGACTCCGCGGGCTGAGAATGGACCACGGCCGCGGCCTGTGTCACGGCTCGACCTGCGCCGGCTCCAGCCGCGGCACAAGCAGATGAATGACGCCGAGCGCCACGACGTAGGCGAAGGCCGCAATCAGGAACACCGGGACGTAGCTGCCGGTGGCGTTGAGGATGTAGCCGGTCAGCTTGGCGATCAGCATGCCGCCGACGGCCCCCGCCATGCCGCCGATGCCGACCACCGATCCGACGGCGTGCTTCGGGAACATGTCCGACACCAGCGTGAAGAGATTGGCCGACCAGCCCTGGTGCGCCGCGGCGGCGACGCTGATGAGCGCGACCGCCACCCAGAGATCCTTGGCGCCGGATGCGAAGACCATCGGCAGCACCGACACCGCGCACGCCAGCATCGCGGTCTTGCGGGACGCGTTGACCGACCAGCCCGTCCGGATCAGCCGCGAGGACAGCCAGCCGCCGCCGATGCTGCCGAAGTCGGCCACCAGGTAGATCACCACCAGCGGCGGCCCCATCGTCGCCAGGTTGATGCCGTGGTTGCGGTGGAGGAAATCCGGCACCCAGAACAGGTACAGCCACCACACCGGGTCGGTGAGGAACTTGCCCAGCGCGAACGCCCAGGTCTGGCGGTGGCGCAGCAGCGCCCGCCACGGGATCCGCACCGCGGACTCCGGCGGATCGCTCTGGATCAGCGCCAGCTCGGCGGCCCCGACGGACGGATGCCGCTCGGGCTGGTCGTAAATGGCCCACCATGCGATCAGCCAGACGAAGCCGATGCACCCGGTGGCGATGAAGGCCCAGTACCAGCCCCAGCAGATGGTGATCAAGGGGACGACGATGGGCGTCACGAGCGCGCCGATATTGGTACCGGAGTTGAAGATCCCGGTGGCAAAGGCGCGCTCGCGCTTCGGAAACCATTCAGCCACGACCTTGATGGCGGCCGGGAAGTTGCCGGCCTCTCCGAACCCGAGCGCCAGCCTGGCGACGATGAAGCCGGCGACGGATGCGGAATACACCAGGCCGACAAGCGCCAGAACCCGCGCGGCGGCGCCGCCGAAGAGCGCGACCTCGGCGTGCGCCATCGCCGCCAGGCTCCAGATGACGATCGCGACGGTGAAGCCCCGCCGCGCGCCCAGCCGGTCCATCAACCGGCCGGCGAGCAGCAGTCCAAGGCCGTAGGCGAGCTGGAAGGCAAAGACGATGTCGCCGTAGTCGATTTCCGACCAGCCGAACTCCGTCTGCAGCGTCGGCTTGAGGATGCCGATCACCTGGCGATCGACGTAGTTGATGGTCGCGGCAAAGAACAGCAGCGCGCAGATGACCCATCGGAACCGTCCTGCGGCCGCCCCCGGGACCGCCGGGTCGATCACCGGCGTTCGTGCGCGCGTATCAGGCATGCGTCAGTGGCTCCTGCGGCCGCGCCTGGCGGACGCGCCGCGCCGAGGTGATTCAGATGGTCGGATTGCGCCGATGAATCGCGAACTCGCGGTGGCCGAGCCGCTCGGCCGCCGTCTCTTTGCCGGACGCAACGGCCAGCACTTCGTCGAAGAGCCGGTCGGCCGCGGCGTCGAGGCTCTCGCTGTCGTTCATGATGCCGCTGACGTCGAGGTCGAGGTTGTCAGCCATCTGGCGCGCCGTTCTGGCGTTGCCGGTGATCTTGATGACCGGCGCCACCGGGTTGCCCGTGGGGGTGCCGAGCCCGGTCGTGAACACCACCACCTGGGCTCCGCCCCCGACCATGCCGGTCACCGATTCGACGTCGAGCCCCGGCGTATCCATCACGGTCAGCCCCTTGCGGCGGATCGCGGCTGCGTAGGGGACGACGTCCTCGAGCGGCGCCCGCTCTCCCCCCTTGTGGGTCGCGCCGAGCGACTTCTCCTCGATGGTCGTCAGTCCGCCGCGGATGTTGCCTGGGGACGGCTGTGTCCCGCGGATGTCCAGCCCCAGGGCGCGCGCCTCGGCCTCGACCCGGGTGACGATTTGAATCAGCTCGCTCGCGGTTTCGCGGCGCGTCGCTCGTGCCGCGAGCAGGTGCTCGGCTCCCATGATCTCTGCAACCTCTCCGAGCACGGCGCTGCCGCCGAGGTCCACGAGCCGGTCGGTGACCCGGCCGAGCGCCGGGTTGGAGGCCAGACCGGAGGTGTAGTCCGAACCGCCGCACTTGAGCGACAGCACCAGGTCGGCGATATCGCACCACTCGCGTGCCTCTTCCGCCAGCTGGCGGGCAAACGCCTGGGCGATGGCCGAGCCCTTGGCGGTGGCGCGGATGGTGCCGCCCTCGGACTGGATCGCGACGATCTCGACCGGCTTGCCGTGGTGCCGGGCGGCGTCGGCCAGGGACTGGGCCACTACCTGCTCGCAGCCGAGCGCCAGGACCACGACCGCACCGACGTTGGGATGGCCGCAGTAGGCGGCGAGCGTCTCGTGGGTGACGCGCATGTCCGGTCCGAGCTGGCCGCAGCCGGCCAGGTGCGGCAGCGCCGTGGCGAGCGGCAGCGCCGCGGCCGCGACCCGCTCCGCGACGAGCGACGAGCAGATCACGGTCGGAACGACGAGGACGTGGTTGCGGGTGCCGACGCGGCCGTCGCGGCGGCGGTAGCCGTAGAATCCGGGCCGCGGCGTCATGGGCGCGGTCCTGCCTGCAGCGGCGGATCGGGCGGCTCCGCCAGCCGCGGCGCGTCGGCCGCCGGCGCCGGCAGATCCCCCCGGCCGCGGGCGCTGGCGACGTTGTGGATGTGCACGTGGGCCCCCTCGGGGATGTCGATGCTCGCGGTGCCAATCGGGCTGCCGTACTTGCAGACTTCGGCTCCCGCCGCAATCGCGCGAATCGCGATTTTGTGCCCGGCCTGGATGGGCTCGCGCACCACGACGATCGCGCCCGACACCTCGACGCGCTGCCCGGCCGCCAGCGGCTGGAGCGCGGTGGCGACGTTGTCGCGATCGCTGATGACGAGCGCCGCCTTCATTGGTTGACGCCGCTGGCGAGAAAGCCGCCGTCCACCGCGAGCACGTGGCCGGTGACGAACGAGGCGGCGTCGGACGAGAGGTAGACCGCGGCGCCGACCAGCTCCTCGAGCCGGCCGAAGCGGCGCATCGGCGTCCGCATCAGGAACTCCTTGCCGCGGGCGGTCTCGAGCAGCGCGGCGTTGAGGTCGGTCTTGAAAACCCCGGGCGCGATGGCGTTGACCGTCACCCCGTTCGGCGCCCACTCGACCGCCAGCGCCTTGGTCAGGCCCGCCACCGCCGCCTTGCTGGCGACGTAGGCCGCGACCTCGAACAGGCCGACGAACGACGACAGCGACGCGATGGTGACGATCCGCCCGTAGCCGCGATCCACCATCGCGCGGCCGAAGACCTGGCAGCTGCGCAACGTGCCGGTGAGGTTGGTCTCGATGATGCGGGCCCAGTCGGCCTCGTCCATGTCGAGCGTGGCGACGCGCTTGGTGGTGCCGGCGACGCACTGCAGAATGTCGACCTTGCCGAACTCCGCGACGCAGGCATCGCGGAGCCGTACGAGCGAGGCAATGTCGCTGACGTCCGAGGGCACGCGCAGGGTGCGGCGGCCGCGGGCCTCGATCTCCCCTGCCACGGTGTCGATCAGCTCCTCGCGGCGGCCGGAGACGACGACGTCGGCGCCGGCCTCCGCCAGGCCGAGCGCCAGGGCGCGGCCGATGCCGCTCGTCCCGCCCACCACCACCGCGACCCGTCCGGTCAGGTCGAAGATTGCCGGGTTGCGCGCCTGTTGCCCGCTCTTTTTCGTGTCCATCGGTGCCGCCATCATACGACAACCCCGCGCCCGGTCGCGCCGTCGCGGCGCGCTTTGCGCCCTCCACCGCGGGCGCGGTAATCTACCCGGCAGCCAGGCGCCCATTGACGGCGCCGCACGGGGTGCATGGATGAGTGAACAGCGGGCGGCGGTCGCCGCCGAAGTCGAGAACGCCGGGATCGTCGCGATCATCCGGATGAAGGATCCGGACAAGGTCCGCGCCGTCTTCGAGGCGATCGCGGAGGGTGGCGTCCGCGTCATCGAGGTGACGATGTCGGTGCCGGGCGCGGTGGAGGTGATCCGCCGCCTGGCCCGCGATCTGCCGCCGGGCTGCACCCTGGGCGCCGGCACGGTCACCGATGCGGACACGGCGCAGCGCGTCATCGACGCCGGCGCCGCCTTCGTGGTCAGCCCGGTGCTGCGGCCAGAGGTCATTGCCGCCTGCCATGCCGCCGGCGCCGCGGTGATGCCGGGCTGCTTCACCCCCACGGAGATTCTCGACGCCTGGGAGGCGGGGGCCGACATCGTCAAGGTCTTCCCCGCCACCGCGCTCGGCCCGGGCTTTCTCAAGGACGTCCGCGGCCCGCTGCCGCAGGTCAAGCTGATGCCGACCGGCGGCGTGACGCTCGACAACGCCGGCGACTGGATCCGCGCCGGGGCGGTCGCGGTCGGCGTCGGCACCGCGCTCCTCGACACCGCGGCGATTGCCGCCGGCCACTACGCGCAGCTCACCGCCAACGCCCGGCGCATCGCCGCCAGCGTCCGGGCGGCACGGGAGGAGAAGCGATGACCCGGGTGGTGACCTTCGGCGAGATCATGCTGCGGCTGAGCCCGCCCGGGTTCGAGCGCTTCCTCCAGTCGCCGCAGTTTGTCGCCACCTTTGGCGGCGGCGAGGCCAACGTCGCGGTCAGCCTGGCGCACTTCGGCTGCGACAGCACCTACCTCACCGCGCTGCCGAAGAACGCCATCGGCGACGCCGCGGTGCATGCGCTGCGCGCCGAAGGCGTGCGCACCGAGCGCATCGTCCGCAGCGGATCGCGGGTGGGGGTGTATTTCACCGAGGCCGGCGCCAGCCAGCGCGCCTCGACCGTCATCTACGATCGGGCGCGATCGTCGATCAGCGAGATGCCGCCAGACGCGGTGGACTGGGACGCCGTGCTGGCCGGCGCCGACTGGTTCCACGTCACCGGGATCACGCCGGCGCTGGGCGCGAACGGCACCGAGGGGACGCGGCGCGCCATCGCCGCGGCCGGGCGTGCCGGGGTGCGGGTCAGCGTCGATCTGAACTACCG
>JBDTOB010000179.1:0-5930 GCA_039933435.1 Acidobacteriota bacterium
CCTTCTTCTCCGCCGACGCCTGGCTGCTCCCGGCGACGCCGATGACGTCGACGTACCCGAGCCGGCGAACCGCGTCGATATGGTGCGGTCCGACGAACCCCGCCCCGACGATACCCATGCCAATCCGTTTCACGGCAACTCCTCCAGCTACGGCTGACGACAGCATTTCCTCATGCGAGCCCGGGGTCCAGCATATCGTCTGACCCCGCCGCGTGCTAGCTGCGCTGGCCCGGGCGATACAGGCGCAGCCGCTGTATCGACCATGGCGGCGCCCCGGCGCCGCCGCCGGTCTGGGTGATGCGGACGAACTTCGCCTCGACCGGCGCGAACCTGATCGACGTACTGGCTCCGCTGCCCGCCCCCTGGGCCGCGCGCGTCCAGGTCGTGCCGTCCCGCGAGACCTCGACCAGGTACTCACGCGGATACCCCGAGGTCGGCGGCGCCGCGCCGGCGCCGCGGCCGCCGCCCGTCCGGGACGAGGCGAATTGAACCTCGGTGATCGACGCCGCCTGCGGCAGCTCGACCTGGAACCACATGCCCGGCGCCTGCGGCACGGTGCTCGTCCAGGTCGCGAAGCTGAACGCCTGCGCCGCTGCCTCAGGGTTGTGGCTCGCGGTCGCCTTCCACGACGCCTCGACCGGCAGCGCCGACGGCACCGCGGCGATCAGCTCGTCGAAGGTCCAGTTCGCGGTCCGGCCGGACGCGCTCTCGCGCACGCGGGCGACATCCGCCGCGCTCACGAACGGCGCCGAGTTGCCGAACGCGTTGCGGATATAGGATGCCGCCGCGGCGATCCATTCATCCTTGTTCGACCCCATCGGCACCATCACGCCGCCCGCATAGGTCCGCCCCTCGATCGGACCGCTCAACCCGTGCAGCAGCGTCCGCACCACGTAATCGGGATGCCCGGTGACCCGGAGATTGCCGACGAAGGCCGGCGCCATGACGGCACTCGCGGCCGCGCCCGGCACCGGCGCTCCCCGGCCGTCGTCGCCATGGCACGAGAAGCACAGCTCCTTGTAGATGCCATCGCCGCGCTGCATCACCGCCAGCTCGTCCTCCGAGAACGGATTCGTGCCCGGACGTCCGAACGTCGTCGCCGGCGGATTGAGGATCTGGCGGCCGACCTCCTGGACGCCGCGGGCCGGACTGGCCGCGACCGCCGACCGGATCGCCGCCGGCAGCTCCGGCACCTTGAGCACGTTCATCGTCAGCATCGACTGGATGACGACGTCGACGTCCGGATCGGTGGCCAGCCGGCGGTAGTCCGCCGCCCACGAGCGATCGCCCGCCTTGTAGAGCGTCTCGCTGACCCGGATCGCCTGCACCCGCATCTTCGGGTTCGAGTCTTCCATCTGCTGGCGGACGAGCGCGGCATCGAGCGCCCCCAGCCCCTCGAGCGTCCAGATCGCGTGGAAGCGGCCGAACAGGCTCGGGGAGGAGCGCACCATCTTCTGCAGGGCCGGGACGACGGACGTGTCCTGCTTGAGGACGAGCAGCTGCTGCGCGGTGTCGCGCCACCAGCCGTTCGGGTGATCCAGATGGGTGACGAGCTGGGCGGCGGTTTCGTCGAGCATCCGCGGCTGGACGCGGTCGCGCGGCAGGCTGTCGTGCGAGAGCCGCCAGATCCGCCCGTGGCGGATGATCTTGTCGAGCTGATACTGATCGACCTTGGCCCGCAGGTAGCTGCCCGGCTGCGTCCAGGTGCCCTCCTGGATGATGCCGCGGTAGAGATCGACGATGTACTCGGTGCCGTCTGGAGCGGTGGCGATATCGACCGGACGGAACAGGTGATCGCGCGATCGGATGAACTCCGAGTGCTCCCACTGGTGGACGTTCTGCAGCTGCGTCAGCCCCTCGGTGACCACCGGGCGGACGCGCCGCACGATCCGCGCGACCGGCTCGCCGTAGAGATAGTCGCCAAGCAGATCTTTGGGCATCCGGTGGCCGCGGACGACGTCGTTGCCGGCGGATCCGGTGACGCTGTTGAGCGTCAGATCGGGACGGCGGATGGCGCTCGTGCCCGGCTGGAAGTCGCCGACGCCGGCGACGCCCCACGGGATCTCGAAGCCGGGCGCCAGTTGGTCGGGGACGCGGAAGTTGCCGTAGTGAATCGGGAACTGGAAGTACGACGGCAGGCCGCTGGCGCCTCCCTGGAACCAGACCTTGCCGTAGTCGTCCTGCGTGATGCCCCACTGGGCGCCGTTGGTGCCGGTCGGTTCGCGCAGGACACCGTTCGGCGTCCAGCGGACGCGGAAGGCGTTGTAGGTGCTGTAGAGCCAGTTGTCCATGCCCCAGTAGAGGCTGCTCTGCTGATGCTCGACGTTGCCGGCGCGGCCGAAGCCGCTGGTGAACAGCTCCTTCTTGTCGGCGACGCCGTCGCCGTTGGTGTCGGTGTAGCGCCAGACGTCGTCCTGATTCGACTCCATCGTCAGGATGCTGTTGGCGCCGATCGGCATGACGAAGCGCGGGAAGACCAGCTTGTCGACGAAGACGGTGTGCTTCTCGTAGATGCCGTCGTTGTCGGCGTCGACGTGCATCGAGATGCGGCCGACCGGATCCAGCTCGCCGGTGGCGTCGGCGTCCTGCATGTAGCCGCGGATCTCGACGACGAACATGCGGCCGTTGCCGTCGAAGGCGATCTGGGTCGGCTCCTGGATGTCGGGCTCGGTCAGGACCGGCTCCATCGTGTAGCCGGGCTGGAGCACGAAGCGCTTCAGCTCGTCGGACGGAGAGCCGGCGACGATGGGGTCTTTGGGCGTGAGGTCGGCGTTCTCGAAGGGATCGACACCGCGTCCACCGCTGCCGCGCCCGCCGGGAACCGATGGCGCAGCCGGCGCGCCGGGCGGCGGCCCCTGCGCTGGCGGAGCCGGGGTCTGAGCGGCGAGGACGAAGCACGCGGCAAACAGGCCGAGCGCGACGGTCAGGAGTTGAACGAACGGCGAGCGGGCGAGTCTGTCGGCCAATCGCACCTCGAGGGGGACACTCATCTTTACGGTAAGTCGTTGAACGGCAAGGTCATCGTCGAAAAGAGGACGAGACCAGCCGTCAGTTCGGAAACAGCCGCCGCAGGAACTGCAGCCCGTCGGTCGCCAGGCGATCCTGCGTTTCCGCGAACGGCCGCCAGATCGCCGCGGCCCTGGCGATCGACTTGACCTTGTCGGTGAACGACTCGATCACCATCGGTCCGCTGTAGCCGATGTCGCGGCAGGCCTTCGCGACTTCGTCCCACGGCACGTGCCCCGATCCCGGGGCGCCGCGGTCGTTCTCGCAGGTATGGAGATGCCGCATGCGCGGTCCGGCGGCGCGAATCGCGTCGCCAATCGACCGCTCTTCGATATTCATGTGGAAGGTGTCGAGCAGGATGCCGCAGGCCGGATGATCGACGCGGTCCACGACTTCAATCGCCTGCGACGCCAGGTTCATGAAGCTGGTCTCGAAGCGGTTGAGCGGCTCGACGCAGATCGTGACGCCGCGCTCGCCGGCATAGGCCGCGAGCGCTTGCAACTGCCCGACCAGCAGATCGAGGTCCTTCTTGCGGTCGTCGGCGCTCTGCTGCCAGGTGCGGCCGACGGCGCTGTAGAGCGGCCCGACGACATTGGCGGCGCCGATCGTCTGCGCCGCGTCGATGCAGTGGCGGACGTACTCCATGCCGTTACTGCGGATGCTCTCGTCGGCGTGAATCAGATCGCGGTCGGGCCCCATCGCCGCGCAGACGCTGACCGCCAGCCCGTTGGCCCGGGCGATCTCCGCCGCCTTGGCGTAGTCGAGGTCGCTGGTGCTCTCGATCCCCACCTCGATCAGGTCGAACCCCATTTTCTTGACGATCGGGGCCAGGCGGCCGAACTCCGCCGTGTTGACCGGCGACGACCACACCCACGCGTTGACACCTATCTGGGCCATTGCTCACTCCCGGGCCGCGCCGCTCGCGCCGCGCCTACGACCCCAGTTTCCGGTACAGGATATTCCTGTACTCGATCTTGAACGGCGGCCCGACGTGCATCTGCAAGCCGAGCAGCCCTTCGGGCACGAAATTCTTCGTATCTTCGTCGATGGTCACGCCCATCAGCTGGCCGTTGATGATCTGCATCAGCACCGGACCGCGCGCGATGATGTGATACCGGTTCCAGCCGTTGATGTTGACCACGCCCTTGAGCAGCGTGCCATCCCCGATCGTCGCCAGCGTCTCGTACTTCGGCCCGGCGGCGATGCGGGTCATCTGGCCGCGCCGCGCCAGGACGACGTGGCCGGGCTTGCGGCCGCGCTCCTCGTGGACGTTGCCGAGGTAGTCGCCGACGAAGTCGATGTCGGCCTGGTAGCCCTTGAGCACCCACTTCCCGAGCTCGGGGACCTCGGTGCTGCGGTACTGGATGCCGCTGTTGGTGCCGCTGATCCGGAACTCGACCTTGAGCTCGAAGTCCTTGACCGTGCCGCCCCGCCAGATCAGGAAGCTGTTCGCCTTGACCGGTTGCTGCGGCGTACTCTCGCCGATGATCTCGCCGTTCTCGGCGCGCCAGAAGGTCGTATCCCCGTCCCAGCCGGTCAGCGCGGTGCCGTCGAAGATCGGCACGAACCCGGCATCGTCGTCAGGCACGTACTCGGGATAGATCCCGCCGCCGCGTCCCTGGGGCGCCGGCGCCGCTGGGGCCTGGGCGCCGCGGCCGCCGGCGGCGGCCGCTCCCGCCTGGGCCGACAGCGGGGCGCCGATCCCCAGCGTCCACGACAGACCGAAGGCGCCGGCCAGCGCCAGGCACCCGCCCTTCCAGTTCGCATCCGCGCGTCGGCTCATGAGGCTGCTCCTGCCGGAATCCGGTTCACTCGGCCGATATCGCGTCGCGATTGCGCCTGCGGCTCATCCGCGAGTAACCTATTGCGTTCACGGCGCTGCATGATACCGCAGCTCAACCCTTGCACGGGGCAGGCGCGCCCCGGAGGAGCATTCGTCCGATGGCCGACCAGTACACGCCCCGTCCCGAACACAAATTCTCCTTTGGCCTGTGGACCGTCAGCAACCGCGGCCGGGACCCGTTCGGCGAGGCGGTCAGGCCGGCGCTCGCGCCGGTTGACGCGGTCGCGATGCTCGGCGAAGTCGGCGCCTGGGGCGTCAACCTCCACGACAACGACCTGGTCCCGATCGACGCCACGCCGGCCGAGCGCGACCAGATCGTCAAGGACTTCAAAGCCGCCTGCACCCGCCACCGCGTCGTCGTGCCGATGGCCACGGTCAACCTCTTCTACGACCCGGTGTTCCGCGACGGCGCCTTCACCGCCAACGATGCGTCGGTGCGCGCCTACGCGATCCAGAAGACGATGCGGGCGATGGACCTCGGCGCCGAGCTGGGCGCGACGACGTTCGTACTCTGGGGTGGACGCGAGGGAGTGGAGACCGACGCCTGCCGCCGTCCGGACGAGGCGGTCAAGCGGCTGCGCGAGGGGATCAACTACCTGGTGCGGTACTCGCTCGACAAGAAGTACGACTACCGCTTCGCGCTCGAGGCCAAGCCCAACGAGCCGCGCGGCGACATCTACATGGCGACCACCGCCGCCTACCTGGGCTTCATTCCGACGCTCGAGCACCCGGAGCTGGTCGGCGTCAACCCGGAGGTGGCCCACGAGACGATGGCGGGGCTGAACTTTCTGCATGCCGTGGCGCAGGCGCACGAGGCCGGCAAGCTGTTTCACATCGATCTGAACGACCAGGCGCCGGGGCGCTACGACCAGGATTACCGGTTCGGGTCGGCGAACATCAAGGCGGCGTTCTTCCTGGTGAAGTTCCTCGAGGAGTCCGGCTACGACGGCCCCCGGCATTTCGATGCCCATGCCTACCGCACCGAGGACTACGACGGCGTCCGCGACTTCGCGCGGGGCTGCATGCGCACCTACCTGATTCTCAAGGAGCGCGCCAAGCGCTGGGCCGCCGACAAGGACAT
>JBDTOB010000180.1:0-5926 GCA_039933435.1 Acidobacteriota bacterium
GGCGGTGCCGATCACCATCAGCCCGACTTTCTTCAGGGCGGCAACCGTCCGCCGCTCGCCCGCCAGCGGCCCATCCGCCAGCGGCTCGGCGCTCGCCGGCGCGAGAATCTCGTCCTGCAGCTTCTTTGCCGCGCCGATGAGCGGCAGGGTGCCCTTCAGCGCCCGGCGGATCATCATGCCCGGTATCAGCAGCCGGTTGATCTCGTTGGTGCCCTCGAAGATCCGGTTGACGCGCGCGTCGCGGTAATGCCCCTCGGCCGGGTAGTCGCGGACGAAGCCGTTGCCGCCATGGATCTGGACGTTCTCGTCGACCGCGAAGTCGAGCATCTCGCTGCCCGCGACCTTGAGGATCGACGCCTCGATGGCGAACTCTTCGAGCGCCGCCAGCACCGCCGCTTCGTTGCCGGCGTCTGCGGGCCCCTCGCCGATCGCGCCGTCGATCAGGCCGGCGGTGCGGTAGAGCATGCTCTCCACCGCGTAGAGGCGGACCGCCATCTCGGCGAGCTTGTGCCGGATGGCGCCGAAGCTCCCGAGGGTGCGGCCGAACTGGCGCCGTTCGGCGGCGTAAGCGGCTGCCTCCGCCATCACCCCGCGGGCGCCGCCGCTGCACATCGCCGCCAGCTTGAAGCGGCCGTAGTTCAAGACGTTGAACGCCACCTTGTGGCCGCTGCCGATCTGCCCGAGCACGTTGCCCGCCGGCACCTCCGCGTCCTGCAGAATCAGCGGCGTCGTCGAGGACCCGTGCAGCCCCATCTTGTGCTCTTCGGCGCCGGTGCTGACCCCGGGGAAGCCGCGCTCGACGATGAAGGCGGTGAACTGCTCGCCGTCCACTTTCGCAAAGACGATGAAGAGGTCGGCGAAGCCGCCATTGGTGATCCACATCTTCTCGCCGTTCAGGCGGAAGCTGCCGTCGGCGCTGCGCGTCGCCCGCGCCCGGGCGCCGAGGGCGTCGGATCCGGAGCCGGACTCGCTCAGCGCGTAGGCACCCGTCGATTCTCCGCTGACCAGCCCCGGCAGGTAGCGGGCCTTCTGATCGTCGGTCCCGAAACACGTCAGCGGGGTGATGACCAGGCCGGTCTGCGCGCCGAAGGTGGTCGCGAACGACGCCGACCGGCCCACGGACTCGCCGACGACGATCGACGAGACCTTGTCGAGGCCGACGCCGCCGTAGGCCTCGGGGACGTCGGTGCCGAGAAGGCCCAGTTCGCCGGCCCGCTTCACCAGCTGACGGGCGAGCGCCCAGTCTTTCTGTTCCAGCCGTTCGCCCGCCGGCAGCACCTCGGTGGTTATGAATTGGTCGGCCGTACGGCCGATCAGGCGGTGTTCGTCGGTCAGCGTCTCCGGCGCCAGCACCCCGGCGGCCGGGATGTCGTCGGTGAGCCAGCCGCCGCCACGCACGATGGTCGTGATGCTCATGGCTGTTTCCTAGATCCGTTCGAAGATGCCGGCCGCGCCCATCCCGCCGCCGACGCACATCGTCACCAGGCCGTATCGCGAGCCGCGGCGGCGCATCTCGTAAAGCAACGTCGCCGTCAGTCTCGCGCCGGTACAGCCGAGCGGATGGCCGAGGGCGATGGCGCCGCCGTTGACGTTGAGCCGCGCGGGATCGATCGGCAGCTCGCGCAGGCAGGCGATCACCTGGGCGGCGAACGCCTCGTTGAGCTCCACCAGATCGATCTGGTCGAGCGACAGCCCGGCGATCTTCAGCACCTTGCGGATCGCCGGCACGGGGCCGATGCCGAAGCGCTCGGGCTCGACGCCGGCGGTAGCAAAGGCGACGAAGCGCCCGAGCGGCTCGAGCCCGAGCTCGCGGGCGCGGGCCGCGTCCATGACGACCACCGCCGCGGCGCCATCGCTCATCTGCGACGAGTTTCCGGCGGTGACGGATCCCGTGACGTCAAAGGCCGGCCGCAGCTTCGCCAGCGCCGCCATCGAGGTGTCCCGGCGCGGCCCTTCATCGATCCGGAAGCCGTCCGCGATCTCGAGCGCCACGATCTCTTCCTCGAAGCGTCCGGCGTCGATCGCCGCAATCGCGCGCTGATGACTGCCGAGCGCGAAGGCGTCCTGTTCCTGGCGCGACGCCGAAGCCTCGCGCGCATGCGTCTCCGCCACCAGACCGGTGCTGAGGTAGACGTCCGGATACCGATCCATCAGCGTCGGGTTGGGGGAGACCTTGTGGCCGCCCATCGGCACCAGGCTCATCGACTCCGTCCCGCCGGCAACGATGACCCGGGCGCCGCCCACCATGATGTGCTCGGCGGCCGAGGCGATCGCCTGCAGCCCCGACGAGCAGAACCGGTTGACGGTGACGGCCGACGCGGAGACCGGCACTCCGGCGCGCAGGCTGGCGATCCGCGCCACGTTGAGGCCCTGTTCCGCTTCCGGCATCGCGCAGCCGATGACGACGTCGTCCACTTCGGCGGGGTCGAGCCCGGGCGCACGGCGGAGCGCCTCGGCGATGACGACCGCCGCCATTTCGTCGGGTCGGGTCGAGCGCAGCGCGCCGTGCGGCGCCTTGCCGACCGCGGTCCGGACCGCGCTGACGATCACCGCGTCATTCATGACGGCTCGATGCCTCCGGATGAAAATCCACGAGCAGGTCCTCGAGTGCCTCGCCGACCTCCGACGCCTGCCCCTCGAACAGGTGGTTGGCCATGTCGATGACGACCAGCTCCTTGGGCTCCTGGAGCTTGCCGTAGAACGCCCACATCTCTTCGAGCGGACAGACCTCGTCAGCTTCCCCCTGCACGAAGAACTTTGGCGTGGTGCTGGCGAGCGTCCCCTCGAATGAATAGGCCTGCCCTGAGATCGAGGTCGCGACCGGGGGGGCGATGCCGATGAGGGCCGCGACCCGCGGATCGGCGGCGCCGACCTCGAGCGCCACCCAGGCGCCGAACGAGAACCCCGCCGCCCACAGCGGCGTGCCGGGATAGCGGCCCGCCAGGTAGTCGAGCGCGGCGCGGAAGTCGTCTTTCTCCCCCTCGCCCTGGTCGAACGCACCCGCGCTGCGGCCGACGCCGCGAAAATTGAACCGCAGCACCGCGCATCCCAGCCGCGCCAGTCCCTTCGCCCCCTGGTACACCCCCTTGGTGTGCATCGTCCCGCCGAACTGCGGGTGGGGATGGGCAAAGGCGACCGCGGCGCGCACCGCGGTGCCGCCCCCCGAGGGCTGATCGAGCAGCGCTTCGAGCGGGCCGGCGGGACCGATCAGATCCGAGACGGATGGCATTGGTTGACAAACCCGGAGACGATATCCGCGAAACGTTCAGGCCGCGTCAGCAGCCCGATGTGGCCCGTGTTCTCTATCTTCTCGTACTGCGCGCCGCGGATGAGCGACTGATATCGCCGGGTGACGTCCGGGGGCACGATCTGGTCCAGTTCGTCTTCGCCGGTGAGGACGAGCGTGGGAACGGTGATCCTGCCGCAGTCCGGCGCGAAATCGAGGCGCTGCTGGAGCCTGATCCGGGCCGCCATGCGCGAGGGCACCGCCGGGGCGGCGAGGACGCGGGCCGAGTAGGAGAGCGCGAATGCCAGCCGGTCCTTCAGGGCCGGACAGGCCGCCTTGATCTCGGGCCACAGCCGCAGCGGCGCGGTCGCGACAAAGGCCGGCGCCGATCGCCACGGATGCGCGACATAGCCCTGCTGGGTCGGGTTCGGCACCCAGCCGGGCGCCGGCGACGACGCCAGGATCAGTGAGGTCGCTCGCATCGGCCGCAGCGCCGCATAGCGGAGGGCGATGAATCCGCCATAGGAGACGCCGCAGATCGCGGCGGTCGGGACGCCGGCTTTGAGGAGCACCTGGTCGATCTGCCGGATGTAGTTGTCGAACCCCAGGGCCGGGTCGAAGAATGCGCCCGAGCCGATGTCGCCGCAGAGCGAGTAGGCGATGGTCCGGCAGCGGCGCGCCAGCGCGCGAAGCGCCGGCGTCATCCATTCCCAGCGTCCCTGCACGCCAGGGACGACGATGAGCGCGGGGCCGCTGCCCTGATCGAAGATGCGCAGGTCAGTTCCTCAGCGGCTTTCCGGTCTTGAGCGTGTGCGCAATCCGGTCCTGGGTCTTGCGCTCGCCGCAGAGGCTGAGGAACGCTTCGCGCTCGAGATCGAGCAGCTGCCGTTCCGAGAGGGTGGTGGCCGGGCGGGCGCTCCCGCCGGCAAGAATCCAGGCCAGCTTGCGGCCGATGAGCGCGTCATGCTCGCTGATCCGCCCGGCGCGCCACGCCAGGTGCACCCCGAGCTTGAGGGCGGCGAGCACTCCCTCGCCGCCGACCGGGATCGCCGGCCGCGGCTGCGGCGGAACGTAACTTCGCGCCCGCGCCAGCGCCGTTGCTTTGGCGTCGGCGGCCAGGTGCTCCCGGTTCATGGTGATGGCGTCGGCGTCCCGAAGGTAGCCGTGGCGCCTGGCGTCGGCGCCGCTGGTCGAGACCTTGCCGAAGCCGATGGTCTCGAACACGCGCTGGACGAACGGCAGCGCGTCGGCGCCTGGGGGCGCCGATTCCATGGCGCGCGCCAGCATCTCCTTGGTGCCGCCGCCGCCCGGAATCACCCCGACCCCCACTTCGACCAGCCCCATGTAGGTCTCCGCCGCCGCCTGCACGCGATCGGCGTGCAGCGCGATCTCGCAGCCGCCGCCGAGCGACAGGCCGGCGGGCGCCACCACGACCGGGACGTCGGCAAGCCTGATCGCCATGGTGGCGCGCTGAAATCCGCGGATCATCAGATCGATCTCGTCCCAGTTCTCCTCCTGGGCTTCGAGGAGGAGCAGCATGAGGTTGGCGCCGACCGAGAAGTTGACCGCGTCGTTGGCGATGACGACGGCGGCGAAGTTCCTGGAGGCCTCGGCGAGCCCGGCCTGCAGCATGTCGATGGTGTCGCCGCCGATGGTGTTCATCTTCGAGTGGAACTCGATCCCGAGCACGTCGTCGCCGAGATCGACAAGGCTGCAGCCGGCATTGCGGCGGACGACGCCGGCGGCCCTGGCGGCGCCGATGAGCGTGACCGGCGGCGGCGCGCCGCGCAGCTCGAAGGGGCCGAGCTCCCAGCCGAATCCCCAGCGCATGGCGCGGTCGACGTCGGCGGTGCTGTAGGCGACGTCGGGGGCAATGCGCTCCGCGTAGTCGAGCGTCGCCACCAGGGTGTCGCGCAGGAACTGGCCGACGCGGTTCTCCCCGGCCGTCAGCCGTGCCACCCGCTCGCGAAGGTCCTCAATCCCCCGCGCCGCGTCGAGCTCCGGCAGCCGCACCGGCTGGCGGGGGCGATACTCCATGGTGGCCGGATCGAGCGTCAGGATGTCGCCGGTCTCGGTCTTGCGGTAGAACCCCTGGCCGCTCTTGGCGCCGATCCACCCGCGCTCGACCATGCGCTCGACCAGCGCCGGCACCGCGAATGCCTGCCGCGCCTCGTCCGTCTCCAGCCGTCCCGCCAGGTTCCTGGCGACGTGCGCCAGCACGTCGATGCCGGCGATGTCCATCGTTCGGAACGTCGCGCTCTTCGGCCGGCCGATCGCCGGGCCGGTGATGGCGTCGATTTCTTCGATGGTGAGGTCTCCCTGCTCGAGCGCCCGGAACATCCGCAGCACGCTGTAGAGACCGAGGTGATTGGCGATGAAGTTCGGCGTGTCCCTGGCGATGACTACGCCTTTGCCGAGGCGGTGCTCCGCGAACACGGAGATGGCCTCGACGACGGACGGGTCGGTGTCGGCGAGCGGGATGATCTCGACCAGGCGCAGGTAGCGCGGCGGATTGAAGAAGTGCGTGCCGAGGAAGTGGCGGCGGAAACCGTCCGACCGCCCCTCGGCCAGGGCGGCAATCGGAATCCCCGACGTGTTCGAGCTGACGATGGCGTCGGGCCGCCGCAGCCGCTCCACCCGTTCGAAGAGCGCCTGCTTGACCTCGAGCTGCTCGATGACCGCTTCGATAATCCAGTCGCA
>JBDTOB010000181.1:0-5890 GCA_039933435.1 Acidobacteriota bacterium
TTATAGTGCCAGGGGATGCGAATCGTGATTGCTGGCGGCAGCGGCTTCCTCGGCCAGGCCCTGGCAACGGCGTGCGCGGGGGACGGCGACGACGTGGTGATCCTCACCCGCTCGCTGGCGCCGGGAGCGACGGCGCCCGCGGATCCGGGCGGGCCGCGCATGACGCTCGCGGGCTGGACACCCGACGGCACCGCCGGTTCGTGGCGTGCGGCGCTCGAGGGCGCGCAGGCCGTCGTCAATCTCGCCGGCGCCGGCATTGCCGATCACCGCTGGACGACCAGACGGAAGGCGATGTTGCGCGACAGCCGGATGCGGGCCACGCAGAGCCTGGTCGCCGCCTTGGGGACGCTCGAGGCGCGGCCGTCGGTCCTGGTCAGCGCCAGCGCCGTCGGCTACTACGGGCCATCGGGGGACGAGGACCGGATCGAGTCTTCTCCTCCGGGCGACGACTTCCTCGCCCGGCTGTGCGCCGCATGGGAGTCCGAAGCCCGGCTTGCCGAGACGCTGTCGATCCGCGTCTCCCTGATCCGCACCGGCATCGTCCTCGATCGCGAGGCCGGCGCGCTGCCGCCGATGCTGGTGCCGTTCCGGTTCTTCGCCGGCGGCCGCATCGGATCCGGGCGCCAGTTCATGTCGTGGATCCACCGCCTCGACTGGGTCGAGATGGTGCGGTGGGTGCTGGCGACGCCGGCGGCGGCCGGGCCGATCAACGCGACCGCGCCGGAACCCGTGAGGAACCGGGACTTCGCGCAGGCGGTCGGGCGCACGCTGGGCCGGCCGGCACTCGTGCCGGCCCCGGCGCTGGCGGTGAAGCTGCTGATCGGCGAAATGGCCGGGCCGATGGTGTTGGCCGGCCAGCGGGTGCTGCCGGCCCGGGCGCTGGCGCTCGGCTATCGGTTCCGCTTTGCCGGCCTGGACGCGGCGCTCGAGGACATCCTCGGCAGCGAACCGCGGCCGCCCCGCCGGTAGGGAAGCACCGCGGGCCCGGCGCAGGCGGTGCACGATGACTGCCTCACCAGATGACGCCTACAGCACCCGGGCGAAGCCGAAGAGCGCATCGCCCTTGTCCGCTTTTCCCTGAAACGCGCGCAGCACGAGCCGCGCCGCCAGCCAGGAGAACCCCGCCCCGTGGCGTCCGCCGCCGATGGTGAAGAGATGGCGGGGAAAGTTCCGGTGCGTGCCCGCGAACGGCAAGTGGTCGGCGGTGTCGTAGTGCACGGCGTCCCAGGCCCACGCCGGGGCGAGGCCGGAGATCTCCGGATACAGCAGGGACAACTCGTACATCAGCTGGCCGGTGCGCTGGGTCAGGGCACGGTCCCTGACGCGCGGTGGGAGCTCAGGCTGGTCGCCGCCGGTGAACAGGACGCGGTCACCCGGCATCCAGCGCAGAAGGTGCGGCGGGGCCCCTGCCTGCCGCACCGCCGCCGCCCGCTTCCCGACGCTGCGGCGCATCGACGCGGCCAGCGGCTCGGTCACCACCGAGTAACCGCGCATCGGCTTGAGGTGCCGGCGCAGCGCGCGGAGATCCGTCAGCGGGTCGCCGGTGGCCACAACCACCGCCTCCGCCCGCACGCTGCCCGCGTCGGTGGTCACCTCCACGCCGGTGCGCCCGTGCCTGACGCGGACAACCCGGGACTGTTCGTGGATCACGGCGCCACGCCCCGCGGCCGCGGCGGCAAGCGACAGGCAGGCGCCGTAGGGATCGATCTCCGACCCGCGCGTCCGGATCGCCCCGCCGCTCTCGAGCGCGGTCTCGGCCGCGACGGCCCTCGGCGGCGCCCAGCTGTGGCTGAGTCCCGCCGCCCGGCGCGCCCGGTACTCACGTTCCAGCACGGCTTCGACGCCGCGCGGCGCGACGTCGAGCAGGTCCATCGGGCGTAATGCGGCCCGCGCATCCAGGCGCCGGAGCACCGCCGCCAGCTCGAGCGACCCGCGCCGCAGCGCCTGCCACATCGTCCTGGCGCTGGCCGTGCCGTGCGCGGTGGCCGCCTCGCGGAACGACGCCTCGTAGTCTTCCCGCACCAGCCCGTGGCGCCGCGCCGTCCCCGCCTGTCCGACCGCCTCCGCCTCCAGCAGCACCACCTTCACCCGCGCCGACGCAAACGCCAGCGCGCAGCTGCAGCCGGTGAGCCCGCCCCCCACGATCACGACGTCCGCCTGCGCCATGCCGCGGAGCCTGGGAAACGACGGCCGCCGCGACCGGGGCACGCGCTCGAGCCAGAACGGCACGCGATGGACGGGCATCAGGCAGGCCTCATTTCTTCTGGGTGCTGCGATACACGGCGACCCCGGAGACCAGCGTCCCGACCACCGCCAGGCCAATCATCAGGCCGACCACGAGCGTGAAGGTCGCCGAATCCATCCAGGCGAGAATACCGCGGCCGTAGTAGCCGGCGAGGGCGGCTTCGATCAGGAAGCGCAGCAGCCGGACGCCCGCCAGGGTCACCAGGAAACTGACAGCGTTGGCCCGGAAGGCGCCGCTCGTCAGCACGAACGCCGTAAACGGAAAAGGGGGCGGAATGATGGCCAGCGCCGCGACGCTGTAGGCGGCGCGCTTGTTGACGCGCTGCTCGATGCGTTTGAGCCGGGACGGCTTGATCAGCCGCGAAAGCCCGTGCTCGCCCACCTTGCGGCCAATCCAGAACGTCGCCGAGGCGCCGGCCACCGAGCCGGCCGTGGCCAGCAGCGCGTAGAGCCAGAACAGCTCAGGCTTTCTCGCCACGAGCAGGATCACCACGAAGTCGATCCCGAGCGGCAGGAAGAACACCATGGACGAGTCGAGCAGGCCCATGAGGACGACACCCCACGGCGTCAGAAAATAGCCGAGGAGCGAATAAAAGAGAGCTCGCATTAGGGGTTCGGGACCTCACCAACCTGAAAACAATGCCGCCGGATGAAACGGGACCCGGTCGCGCCGGGGGACAGGATAAGCTGGAACGGGGGACATCGTGGGGATGAGGAGCCTGCTGCCGGCCGTCGGGTCCTGTGTCGTTGTTGCATTCTATGTGACGACGGGGGCGCCGTCCGGTGCGATGCCGCAACGGGCGGAGACCGCGGCATCACACGCCGAGGCGGCGCCCCGTCCGCCGGAGGCTCGCACGATGAATGCCATCGCCGAAGGGTACGTCAAGCTCGTGCTCGCAGTCGGTCAACACGACCGCGATTACGTCGATGCCTACTACGGCCCTCCAGAGTGGAAAGCGGCCGCCGCCGGCGACAAGACCGCGCTTCCCGAGCTGGCGGCGACGGCCGCCGGGCTGCGGGCTGGTCTGGCGAAGGTGCCGGCGCCCGCGGACGAGATGGCGGGGCTGCGGCGCGACTACCTCGACCGCCAGCTCCTCGCGGTCGCGGCGCGGGTGCGCATGCTCGGCGGCGAGCGGCTGGCGTTCGACGAGGAATCCAGGGCCCTCTACGACGCCGTCGCACCGATGCATCCGGAATCGCATTTCCAGGCCATTCTCGATCAGCTCGAGAAGCGGTTTCCGGGAGAGGGCCGGCTGGTCGATCGCTACGACGCCTTCCGGAGCGGCTTCGTCATCCCTCGCGAGCGGCTGGACGCGGTCTTCAAGACCGCGATCCAGGCCTGCGCCGAACGCACCCGCACGCACATTCCGCTGCCGCCGGGAGAGCAGTTCACGGTCGAGTACGTGACCAATAAATCGTGGAGCGGCTACAACTGGTATCAGGGGGGATTCCGCAGCCTGATCCAGGTCAACACCGACCTGCCGATCTACATCGACCGGGCCGTGGACCTGGCATGCCACGAAGGCTATCCGGGGCATCACGTCTACAACACCCTGCTCGAGCGGCACCTCGTCAAGGATCGCGGCTGGGTCGAGTTCACCGTCTATCCGCTGTTCTCGCCGCAGTCGCTGATCGCCGAAGGGACCGCCAACTTCGGCATCGAAGTCGCGTTCCCGGGCCACGAGCGGATCGACTTCGAGCGCCGCGTGCTCTTCCCGGCGGCCGGCCTCGACGCGTCGCGCGCCGCGGAGTACTACGCGGTGCAGGCACTCGTGGATCGGTTGTCGTACGCGGGCAACGAGGCGGCCCGGCGGTATCTCGACGGCAAGATCGACGCGGCCGCCGCGGCCCAGTGGCTCGAGCGCTACGCGCTCATGTCGCACGACCGGGCGGTGCAGCGGGTCAAGTTCTTCGACCAGTACCGCAGCTATGTGATCAACTACAACCTCGGGAAGGACATGGTCCGGCAGTACGTCGAGTCGCGCGGCGGCACGACGGACCATCCCGAGCAGCGTTGGGCGGTCTTCGCCGCGCTGATCTCCTCGCCGCGCCTGCCCTCCGCGCTTCGACAGGCGCCGTGACGGCGCACGGGGTGCGCGAGATCGCCGCGACGCGGGGGCGCGCCTCGCGCCTCGTCGTCGCCGCGGCCGCGCTCGCCTGCCTGGCCGGCTACATCTTCGTCTACGCCGGGGGCCGGGCGGGCGCGCCGATCCGCTCCGACGGCTTCAGCTACTACGTCTACCTGCCGTCGTGGTTCCTGTTCCACGATTCGTCGCTCGCGGCGGTGGCGCGCGACTGCTGCGGCGGCGAGTTTCCCGACTATACGGCGATCATCCGCTGGCCCGGCACCCGGCGATGGGTCAACGCCCATCCCATCGGCGTCGCCGTCCTGCAATCGCCGTTCTTCCTGGCGGCCGACGGACTGACGCGGTGGACGAACCTGTCGCGCGATGGCTTTACCCTGTACTACCAGCATGCGGCCGGCCTGGCCGGCCTGGCCTGGACCGTCCTCGGCCTGATCATCCTCCGCCGCCTCCTGCTCCGGCACTTCACCGATCGCATCACCGCGGCGGCATTGGCCACTGTCCTGTTGGGGACCAATCTCTTTCATTACGCGACGTTCGACAGTTCCTACAGCCACGCCTACTCGTTCTGTCTCTTCGCGCTGTTCCTCTCCCTCTCGGAACGGTGGCATGACTCACCCGACGCGGCACGCTCGCTGGGCCTGGGAGCCGTGGCCGGGCTGATCGTCCTGACGAGACACACCAACGTGCTGTTCCTGGTGTGCCTCCCGCTCTATGGCGTCACCGGGATGCGAACGCTGAAGGAGCGGCTGCGCGCGCTGCGCCGCCAGTGGCGCCCGCTCGTCCTGATGAATTCCACCGCCGCGGTGGTCGTGGCGCCGCAGATGATCCTCTATTACCAGGCCACCGGTCACCCCATCGTCAGCGCCTATGGCACCCTCGGGTTCGACTTCCGTCATCCCCACATTGCAGGCGTCCTGTTCGGCGTGCAGAAGGGACTGTTCTTCTGGACGCCGCTGCTCCTCCTGGCGTGCGCCGGCCTGATCTGGCTGTGGCAATCGCGCCATCCGGCCAGGGCGTTCATTGCCGGCGCCTCGCTGTTCCTCGTGGCCAACACCTACCTGGTCGCCAGCTGGTGGGACTGGCAGTTCGGCGGCAGCTTCGGCCATCGCGGCTTCACCGACGCACTGCCGGTGTTCGCCATCGGACTGGCGGGGAGCTTCACCTGGGCGGCGCAACGACGCGCGACGACGGTGATCGTGGCCGCGGTGGCGGCAGGCCTGACGCTGCTCTCGCTCTTTCAGATGCTGCAGTACTGGAACGGCGTCCTGCCCTTCAGCGACACCACGTGGGAACAGTACCGCGCCGTCTTCCTGAGGCGGCGATGACGCGGCGAGAGGACGATCCGGCAGTCCGGCGGGCACGCCGCCCCGGCATCCGCCACGTTGTGTGGGGGGGCCTGGTCCTGGTGGCCTGCATCGGGCTGCTCGGCTACCTCCGCGATCCCGTGTGGCTGCGGGACTACTCGAGCGGCCTCCGCGGCTGGGAGACGGCCGCGGACGGCGCGCGCGTGCGCTGGGCCGGGGGCCACGCCTCGTTCTTCGTGCCGTCAGACGCGCAGG
>JBDTOB010000182.1:0-5880 GCA_039933435.1 Acidobacteriota bacterium
CTTTGGGAGCAGAGGGTCGGGGGTTCGAATCCCTCCGCCCCGACCACTTGGCCTTTCAGGTCAACGACTTGGCTCAAGAAAATCCCCCAGGGTGTCCCCCGGGGGTACGGGGCTTGCTTCAGGATGGCCGTGCTCTCGTCGTTCGACGGCCTCCCTGACGACGCGCCGTCCACCACCGTTCTCATCTGTACCTTCAACCGGAGCGCCTCGCTCCGCCAGACCCTCGCGAGCCTGGCCCGAATGGATGGGGCCGGTTGGCCCTGGGATGTCCTCGTCGTGGACAACAACTCCAGCGACGACACCCGCGACGTGGTCGCCGCCCTGGCATCGGGGTTTCCGGTTCCGCTCCGCTACCTCCACGAGCCCCGGCAGGGGAAGTCCCACGCTCTCAACAGCGGCATTGCCGCGAGCACCGCACAGGTGGTCCTGTTCACGGACGACGACGTGCTTGTCAGCCCGCGCTGGCTGGAGGAAGCGGTCGCGCCGCTGCGGGCCGGCGCGGATGCCGACTACACCGGCGGCCCGGTCGAGGCGATCTGGGGCGCGCCACGGCCGCGGTGGCTGCCCGCCGGGAACAGCAACATGTGGGGGACGATTGCCGCCCTCGACTATGGCCCGGAGTCCTTCGTCTTCGAAGAGCGCCAGCGTATTCCCATCGGCGCGAACATGGCGGTGCGGCGAACGGTCTTCGATCGGGTGGGGGCGTTCGATCCGAGGCTCGGCCGGGTCGGGAAGTCGCTCATCGGCCAGGAGCAGGCGGAATTTTTCTACCGGACCAGACGCGCAGGGCTGCGGGGGTTGTACGTCCCGGAGATGAAGGTCGCTCATCACGTGCCGGCGGCGCGGCTGACCAAGGCCTACTTCCGGCGGTGGTGGTACTGGAAGGGCGTTGCGCGCGCGCGGCTGCACCGCCTCCATCCCGAAACCGAGCTGGGGCTGGATCTCCGCCGCGTGCCGAGGATTTCCGGCGTGCCGCGGTTTGCCTTGGGTGAAGTCGTCGCCCATGCCCGGGGGGTCGTCGCCGGGCTGATCCGGCGAGACGCGGAGCGCGCCGCTGAAGAAGAAATGCTGCTGGTGTATGCCGTCGGCTATCTCCGCGAAAGCCGGCGGAAGGCGGCGGTGGAGGACCAGGAAGGCGGTCCCGACGTCAATCGGGACCCGGCGCAGCTGGCCGAGGACGCCGCTCCTTGAGACGCTGGAGGGACGCCCGGCGCTCGCGGAAGAACCCCAGGTAGTACCACAGCCGGGTCTCGTGGAAGAAGCGGCGGTCCTCGTCCAGCGTCACCGCGGCGCGGACAAAGCCGGCGAGGTGCTCGAGGCACTCTCGATACAGGAAGAGCGGCGACCCCCACAGCCGCCTGACGTCCGGGCGCTCCTCGATTAACGCCCCGGCGGGACTGAGGCTGTCCCGGAACCGCATGCGGGCGTGATACTTCCCGGTCGTCGCCTGCCACCGCCGGTGGTAGCGCCGCTCGAGACGTTCGGCCGGCACCTCCACCGAGATCTCCATCTCCGGCAGGTACAGTCCCTGTCGCCCCGCGCGCCACAGCCGCAGCTCGAACTCGCGATCCTGACCCCGGGGATAGTCGGGCGAGAAGCCGCCCACCGCGTCGAAGGCCTCCCGGCGGCATCCGAGATTGGCGCTGAGCAGGCAGGCGGAGGCCTGACCGGCATTGAGGTATGCGGCCTCCGGCCGGTCCTGGATGGCGATCGGCCCGGCGTGCGTCGTCGTCAGCCACGACGGCCGCGGCGTGACCCACCGTGGAGTGATCCGTCCGCCGATGCAATCCGCCTCGGGGTGCTCGTCGAACGCCCGTTTCATCGACCGCACCCAGTCCCTCCCGGCAACTCCGTCGTCGTCCACAAACACCACGATTGGAGCGGCAGTCGCGGCGACACCGGTATTGCGCGCGTAGGACACCCCCTGACGCGGCTCGAACAGGTAACGGACCTGCCCGGCGGGCGCGTCCGCGGCGATCCGCTCGACCACGCGCCGCGTGTCGTCGGTGGAATTGTTGTCGACGACGACGATGTCGTAGCCGACGCCGCCGGTGTCCTGGTCGAGCAGACTGGTGAGCAATGGCTCGAGCTGCCGCGCCCGATTCCAGGAGGGGACGATGATCGACAGATCGACCGGATCGGGCGCCACTAGCGCGAGCCCGGCGCCTCGGCGCCGTCTTTCCCGACGCCGGCGCCGCGGAAGCGCGGGGCCGCCGGCAGGGCGCACGCCGACGCGTGGCGGCGATCGGCGATCCGCCTGTAGAGCCGTCGTCCCGCCCAGGGGACGGGCGGCAGGTAGAGGAACGGGCGGACGAGCCATCCGAGCGGCAGGATGCGGGAGAGCGCCCGGTAGGTGTCGAAGCCGGCATGGACCCGGCCGTCGGCGCCGACGCCGTGCATGTCGGCCAGGCAGGCTTCGCGCGACAGCGACGGGAAGCGCCGCGAGATCGTCGTCCAGTCGGCGTGGACGTCGATGAACTCGACCCGGCGGAGCAGGTCCAGGCGGCGCAGCACCGCGACCGTCGGCCGGCAGAGGCCGCAGGCGCCGTCGAAGATCACCGCGATGCCGGTGCGGCGCGGCAGGCGTGCGGTGACCCACGCGCCGACGCGGTCCCACGGAACCCAGAAGACGTTGATGGTCAGGAACTGTTCGAAGGTCGGCCCCATCAGCAGCCTGATGCCGACGATCAGTCCGATGCCGCCGAGAACGAGCAGCGGCCGGAGTCTGCGGCTGAAGAGCGCCAGCGGGTAGAGCGTTTCGGTCACCACCGTAGCCAGGGCGAGCAGCCGGGCAGCAATCGGAATCTCGGCGATGTGGCCGCCCCAGTTGACCAGCGGGTCGGCATCGGAGATGTGGTACTGCACGCGGCGAAGCAGGATGGCGATGTGGTCCGACAGCACCCAGTCGGCGCCCGACGTCCACAGCTTGGCGATACCCGCCGCGAAGAACACCAGCGAGAGCGCCGTCAGAATCAGCTGCGTCGGCCAGGTGTATTCGGGGCTCGGCGGCAGCGGCGACGCCTGAGGCTGGCGCGCGGCGCGGATCAGGCTGTCGATCGACCAGGCGTCGCCTGCCCGCGAAAACGCCAGAATCCAGAAGGCCAGCACCAGTACCGCGTCGAAATGGTAGACCTGCCCGAAGTTGTGGGGCAGGCCGAGGAGATAGGTGCCGAAGACCGCGACCGCCCCGGTACTGACCCTCGTGAAGAGGCCGAGGCAGGCGAGGACCAGCGACAGCTTCCAGCCGATCTGGAGCACCACGAGCACGGCCGGACCGAAGACAGGAATCCTGAATCGATCGAACAGCCAGATCGGCTGGTAGAAGTCGGGAGACACCGAGGCCCACGCCGAAAAATCATGCGGAATGTAGAAGGCGGCCAGCGGCAGGAAGAACAGCAGCCGCGAGACGCCGAGGCAGGTCGGGGCCGATGGTTCGAACCAGAACCGCATCCATCCCCGCCGCGCGGTCGAGAACAGGCCGGTCATTGTTGAAGCCGCCCGGTCCGGGCGTCCGGGCCCGGCGATTCAGCCATGAGCACCCGGGTGGTGGGCAGGTCGAGATTCGCCGCGAACGGCTCCAGCGTCCAGCCGACTTTGTAGAGCCGGATGGCCTGGAGCTCCGGACCGGTGATTGCCCCTGTCGCGCGACGCGCGTTGTAGCGGACCAGTACGTCCGTGATCGCCCGCTGCAGCCTGGCGGCGCCGTCGGGCTCGTCGGCCACCCGCCGCAAGCCCAGCGGCAGCCGCGACTGGTCGAGCGGCCACAGCTCGTTGTAGCTCAGCAGTGGAATCTCGCGGCCGTCGCTGGTGACGCCAAACAGCCGCAGCCACGACAGCACCGGCTCCCGGTGGACGGTCGAAAACATCGGGTAGTTGGAGAACGGCCAATGTTCCTGCCGGGTGGCGATGTCGTAGGCGGATCCAGCCAGGACGAACAGGATCAGGAAGTGCGCGACCAGCAGCCTGCGGGTAGACATGGTGTTCAGCACAGGCCAGCTCGTGGTCTCGCTTTCCCGGCCATACGGCCGCGCTTGCAAGCTCGACGCCAGCCCCTGGCCCCCGACGCAGTTGTAAATCGGCGGCGACCTCCGTACCCTTGTCAGCGGATGACGCGCGACGGAGGACTCCTTTGGCGGTGGCTGACCGGGAAGTGGTAAACGCTTCCTCCGGCATCAGCGTGATTGTCAACCAGGGGTCCGGCCTCGACGCCGGCGCCGATCCTGGCAGTGAAATCGAGGCCCTGTTTGCGTCCGCCGGGGCGCGGGTCCGGCTGGAACGGGTGGCCCACGGCGCTGACCTGCCCGCCCGGGCCCGCCAGGCCGTCGCCCGGGGCGACCTGGTCGTGGCGGCCGGCGGCGATGGGACGGTCAGCGCGGTCGCGACCGCCGCGGCCGCCGCCAACGCGACTTTTGGCGTCCTGCCGACCGGTACCCTGAATCATTTCGCCAAGGACATCGGCATGCCGACCGACATGGCGGCGGCCGTCCAGGTGATCGTGGCCGGCCGCGTCCGGCGCCTCGACGCCGGTGAGGTCAACGGCCGGCTGTTCGTCAACAACTCGAGCATCGGCATCTACCCGCGCATGGTCTGGGAGCGCGAAACGGAACGCAAGCGCGGCATGGAGAAACGCGCCGCCTTCGGCCTGGCCATGCTCCGCACCTGGCGGCAGTACCGCACGCTGTCCGGACGGCTGCTCGTCGACGACGTGGCCCACTCGGTGCGGACGCCGTTCATCTTCATCGGCAACAACGACTACGTGCTCGAAGGGCTGCGCCTTGGCGGGCGCCGTGCGCTCGATGCCGGCCATCTCTCGGTGCTGGTCGCGCCGGACTGCGGCCGGTTCGAGATTCTCGCGCTGCCGTTCCGCGCCCTCGTCGGCCGGCTCAAGGCCGATGCCGGCGTCGACAGCTACACGGCCCGGGACGTGGTCGTGGAGCTGCGGCGTTCGCGCGTCAGTGTGGCGTGCGACGGCGAGATCGTCATCATGCGTCCGCCGCTTCGCTACCGTATCCGCCCCCGCGTGCTCCGGACGATTGTCCCGGCGCCCGCGGCTCCCGGGGCCTGAGCCATGCGCCGCATCGTCCATCTCTCGGACATCCACTTTGGCCGGCTCCATCCTGCGCTCGTCGAGCCGCTGCTCTCGGCGATTCGCGGGCTGGCGCCCGACCTGGTTGCGGTCTCCGGCGACCTGACGCAGCGCGCCCGCCGCCGTGAATTCGCGGATGCGCGGCGCTTTCTCGACGCGCTGCCTTTTCCCCGCCTCGTGCTCCCGGGCAACCACGATGTTCCCCTCTACAACCTGTTCACCCGCTTCGTGACGCCGCTGGCCCGCTACAAGGCCGCCATCACATCGGATCTCTCACCCGTGTACCGCGACGAGGAGATGATCGTCGTCGGCGTCAACACCGCCAGGTCGCTGACCATCGGCGAGGGACGGATCAACGCCCGCCAGGTCGAGGACGTCGTCGCCGTCCTCGCCACCGCCCCTCCGGCCCTGCTGCGCGTCATCGTCACCCACCATCCGTTCGATCTGCCCGATGGCGTGCACGAAAATCGCCTGATCGGCGGCGCCGCGAAAGCGATGCGGAAGCTGGCGGCGGCACGCGCCGATCTCTTCCTGGCCGGCCATCTGCACGTGAGCCACGTCGGCGATACCGCCGAGCGCTACCGCATCGAGGGACATGCTGCGCTCGTCGTCCAGGCGGGAACGGTCTCGACGCGGTCGCGCGGCGAGCAGCCGTCGTTCAACGTCATTCGCGTCGAGCGGCCGCACATCACGATCGAGCGCCTGGTCTGGGATCCCGCCCGCGCGGCGTTCAGCGCGGTCGCGGCCGGACGCTACCGCCATGGTGAGGCCGGCTGGCGGCAGGCCGTGTAGGG
>JBDTOB010000183.1:0-5874 GCA_039933435.1 Acidobacteriota bacterium
CTCCAACAACTTCGACTCACTGCCGCGCCGCCAGGACTTCAACAACAAGTGGGACGGGAAGGTCGATCACCAGTTCGCCCCCGGCATGACCGCGTTCGTGCGCGTCAGCCACCGCCGGGTCAACAACTTCGAGCCCTCGCCCATCCCCGGCACCACCGGCAGCCCGAGCAACGCCTTCGTCCACGTGCTCAACGACCAGGTCGCGGGCGGCTTCACCTATACGCCGACGTCGAACTCGCTGCTCGAGTTCCGTCTCGGCGTGTCACGCACCCAGGCCGGCAAGGAGCCTCCCGGGGTCGGCTCCCCGGGCATGCTGGAGGCCTACGGCATCACCGGGCTGCCGACCGACGGGCGCTTCGCCGGCGGGCTGACCGAGCAGGGGGTGAGCGGCTGGACGACATGGGGACGGCAGAACAGCAACCCGCAGTTCCAGGATCCATCGGTGCTCAACCCGCGCATCAACTACTCGTGGGTGCGGGGGCGCCAGAGCATCAAGACCGGCTACGAGTACCAGGCGATCAATACCCGGATCGACGACTTCAATCCGAAGTATGGACGCGACTCCTACGGCGGCCAGTTCAGCCGGCCCGCGGGGGTCACGGCGAGCGACCCGGCGACCTACAACCTCGCCGACTTCATGTTCGGCGCGCGCAGCGCCTATTCGATCATCAACCCGTTCATCGCCAATCTCCGCCAGCGCATGCACTTCGGCTACCTGCAGGACGACTTCAAGGTGGATCGTCGGCTGACGTTGAACCTCGGGCTGCGCTACGAGTTCGCGACGCCGCAGTGGGAGAAGGACAACTACCTCACCAACTACGACCCGGCGACCAACTCGCTCATCCAGGCGAAGAACGGCTCGATCTACGACCGCGCGCTGGTCCATCCGGACCGGAACAATTTCGCGCCGCGGCTCGGGCTGGCCTTCGCGCTGAACGACAAGACCGTGATCCGCTCCGGCTACGGCGTCAGCTACATCCACTTCAACCGGCTCGGCGGCGAGAATCTCCTCTCCTTCAACGGCCCCCACGTCGTCGGCGTCAACATCAACCAGCTGCCGTCGCAGGGGCTGTGCGGCGCGACCACGGCGCCGACGACCTGTTTCCGGACCACGCAGCAGGGCTACCCCGAGGGGCTGACCGTCCCCTCGAGCTTCAATCCGCTGAACGTGCGGGTCAATTACATCCCCGCCGACAACCCGACCGGCAGCGTCAGGAGCTGGCACGCATCGGTTCAGCGCGAGATCCTGCCGAACCTGCTGGTTGACATCGGCTACGTCGGCAACAAGAGCGTCGACATCATGATCCTGGGGGACTTCAACCAGGCGCGGCCGAACGGGCCAACCGAGAATGCGTCGCTGCAGTCGCGGCGGCCGATTCAGGGGTTCCAGGAAATCCAGATTGCCTATGGCGGCGGCAGAGGGAATTACCACGCCTTGCAGGTCAAGGTGGAGCGGCGTTACTCGCACGGCCTCTACCTGCTCAACTCCTTCACCTTCTCGCGCGCCCGCGACAACGCCTCGGGCCATCTGGAGACGCAGAACGGCGACAACAGCCGGGTGAACTACCGCAACGTGGCGGCGGACTTCGGGCGGTCCGGCTACGACCAGCCGTTCAACAACACCACGAGCTTCGTGTGGGAGCTGCCGTTCGGCCGCGGGCGCCGGTTCGCGTCCGGCATGAACCCGGTGATGGACGGGATCCTGGGTGGATGGCGGGTGGTCGGCATCAACACGATGACCAGCGGCGTGCCGATCAACCTGTCCTACTCGCCGGCGTCGACGTTCTCGGTGACCGGCAGCCCGACCTACCGCCCGAACCTGACCGGCGATCCGGTCACGCCGGAGGGGCAGCGGACGGTAGCCAATTACCTCAACCCGGCGACGGTCGAGATTCCGACCGATCGCTCGCAGCCGTTCGGCAACGCCCCGCGCAACGCCGCCCGCGCCGACCCGTTCCGGCAGCTCGATCTCGGCCTGCACAAGAACTTCGGGCTCGGCGCCAGCGAACGCCGCATCGAAGCGCGCGTCGAGGCGTTCAACCTGCTGAACCACACGAACTTCGGGCCGGCCAACGGCAACCGCTCCTCGAGCTCGTTCGGATCGATTACGTCCACCGCGGTGGCGCGGCAGATCCAGCTGGGGCTGAAGATTTACTTCTGATGAGGCCGGGGCGGGGCGCCAGCCCCGCCCCGCGTCTGCTGCGCCTTCGCGAACAGCTCGAGCAGCGGTTCGGTCTGCTCGAGCGAGATGCAGCCGTCGGTGATGCTCTGGCCGTAGACCGGCGCCTTTCCGGGCACGTAGTCCTGCCGCCCCTCGACGATGTTGCTCTCGAGCATGACCCCGAAGATCTGCCACGACCCGGCGGCGACCTGCTCGCCGATCGAGGCCGCGACCTCCGACTGCCGGCGGTAGTCCTTGTCGCTGTTGCCGTGCGAGCAGTCGATCATCACCGCTTCCCGCAGCCCCTTCGCTCCCAGCGCGGCGCTGATGTCGCGGACGTGCTCGGCGCTGTAATTGGGCCCGGTCCGGGTGCCGCCGCGCAGAATCACGTGGCAGGTATCGTTGCCGGTGGTGTGGGAAATGGCCGCCACCCCCTGCTTGGTCACCGACGGAAACCAGTGCGGCGAGCGCGCCGCCAGCACCGCATCGATGGCCGTCTTGGTGGTGCCGTCGGTGGTGTTCTTGAAGCCGACCGGCATCGACAGGCCCGAGGCCAGCTCGCGGTGGACCTGGCTCTCGGTCGTCCGGGCGCCAATCGCCACCCACGAGGTGAGGTCGGCGATGTGCTGCGGAATCTGGGTATCGAGGAACTCCGACGCCGTCGGCAGCCCGAGGTTGTTGACGTCGAGGAGCAGTTGCCGCGCCAGCCGCAGCCCCTTATTGATGTGAAAGGTCTCGTCCAGATCGGGATCGTTGATGAGCCCCTTCCAGCCGACCGAGGTCCGCGGCTTCTCGAAGTAGCTGCGCATCAGGACGATGAGCTCCGATCGATAGCGATCCGCGAGGGTCCGCAGCCGGTTCGCATACTCGAGCGCCGCCGCCGGATCGTGGATCGAGCAGGGCCCGGCGATCACCACCAGCCGCGGATCCTGGCCGGCCAGCGCGCTCGCCACCGCGGCGCGGGCGTCGGCAATGACGTTCGAGGCGCGTTCGCTGATGGGAATCTCCTCCAGCAGGATCGCCGGAGGAATGAGCGGCCGTACCTGGGTAATGCGGAGGTCGTCTGTCGGTTGCAGCATCACCTCAAGATTACCGCACCCGCAGCGGCGGCACACGCTCCAGCGCTTGAGACCGGCCGGATGCGCGTGTTATTCTGGAGAGGTCAGTCCGCCGCGCGATTCGCGACGGCGTCAAAAAAAGGCTCGAGCGACCACGCTCCGACACCTCGGGGCACTCACAAAATACGGTCGCGGCCGGGAGGTGCATGCATGGCAGACACTACCGGGGGCAGTCGCTAGACTCCCCCTCGACAGCAAGGCCGGCCGGCGGAAACGCCGGCCGTTTTCATGTACGACGTCGCCGCGGCCGCCCCGGCTGGCGGACGGGACACTAGGCCCAGCCGAGGCGCTTGAAGGCGCCGTACATCAGGTAGCACCCCATCGCGCAGACAAAGACGCTGAAGGCCAGCCGCAGGTAGGGCCCCGACACCCGGTTGGCGAGCACCGCGCCGAACCAGCCGCCAACAAACACCGAGATGGCGATAATCATCGCGGCTTTGACGTCGACGTGGCCGTGGCGGTAGTACTCCCAGACCGCGCCCAGGCCGATCGGCGGCAGGAGCACGGCCAGGCTGGTGCCGGTGGCCCGGTGCTGCGAAAAGCCGGCGAAATACAGCAGCGCTGGCACGATCACCAGCCCCCCGCCGATGCCGAAGATGCCTGAGAGGATCCCGGCGCCAAGGCCGAGGGCGATGAACAGGAAGACGGACGCTGCAGCCATATCGGACTTCGACCTCCGTCTTTCATTATCAGCTATCGCGCCGCCGGCCCGCCTTTCAGCCACGCCTCGGTAAAGGCCGCGTGGTTGATGACCGACCGCTGGTCCGAGGTGTAGACGATGTGGATCGTGCCGTCGGACGCCTGGAAGCCGGTCGGGTAGGCGAAGGAGTTCTTTCCCTCGGCGATGTGCCGGCGGACGGGATACGAGCGATCGCCGTCGGTCGAGAGCGCCGCGGTCAGCGGCGTGCGGTCGGTCATGCTGCCGTTGTAGACGAGCAGCAGCGCGCCGCCCTGCAGCTTGAGGAACTCGACGGCGGCATTCGGATTGGGAAACCCGGAGTCGCGCCCCGGGCTCCAGGTGGCGCCGTTGTCGTGCGACTCGGATCGCACCACGTAGCCGGTGGTGGTCGGGCCATAGCCGCCGCCGCGGCGGCAGTAGGCAATCAGGTGGCCGGGCGCGAGCTCGACGACGGCGGGCTGGATGTTGCCGTTCGGGGAGGTAATCCCCCCGGTCGGCCGCCATTCGCCATCCCCGGCCGTGCGCCGCAGGAACAGCGACGTGCTCTCCGCCCCGACCACCTCGGTGTCGCGGCCGGTCTCCTGATAAATCGGCAGCAGATAGTCGCCGTTCGCCAGGACGATGGGCGGGTTGCGGACCATCATGCCCTCGTCCTGCGCCACCACAAAGGCGTCGGACCAGGTCGCGGCGTTGTCGCGCGAGATCTTCGCCTGGATGCGCGATGTCGACCAGGTCGGACCGTAGCGGACAACGTAGAAGAGCCAGACCAGGCCGTCGGGCGCCTGCCAGACCACGGCGTTGCCGAGCGACCGGAACGGATCCCGCGCGATCGACACCGGCGCCGTCCAGCCGGCGCGGCCTTTGGCCAGGCGGGACCCGAAGACGCCGGTCCCGGCGGCGTACTCGCCGTCGCCACCGTAATACGCCAGATACAGATCGCCGTTCCTGAGCTCGGTGATGCTTGCAGGGTGCTTATAGCGCCCGGTGGGCACTTCCGGGCCGAACACCCGTTCGATGCGCAGGCCAGTTGCGGCGCTCTCCAGCGCCCGGGCCGCAGGCCCCGCCAGCAACCCCGCTCCCACGACCAGTGCCAGGCTCAAGGTCAGGCTCCGCATCTGCCGGTCTCCCTTCGAATCATCGGTCTTGCGCCTCCTACGGCTGTTTCAGTACGATGCAGCGTTCCGAGGAGCCGTGCAACGGCGTTTCATTCGCCTTCAGTCTATGCCCCGAACCGCCCGGCCCGCGCCTCCCCCGAACGTCCCTGGTGCGCCCGAGCGCTCGGACAAGTATTTTTCCAAGGTCATCGGCAAGGCCCTGGATATCGTCGCGATCCTGAGGACCAGCCCCGCGCCGCTCTCGCTGAACGACCTGACCCAGCGGCTCGACCTGGCGAAGAGCTCGGTCTTCCGCATGCTGCACACGCTCGAAGTCTCCGGGTACGTCGAACGCGACAGTGCCGGACGCTACGCCGTGGCCGCCGACCTCCGCGCCGGGGCGCCGGGGCGGGTCCGCGCGGCGCTGGTCGAACACAGCACCTCGGCGCTGCGCGAACTCAGCCGCGAGTTCTGCGAAACCGTGACCCTGGCGATGCGCTTCGACAACCGCATCGAAGTCGTCGCCACGCTCGAAAGCCCGCATCTCATCCGCATGGGCAACACCGTCGGCCGCATCGTCCCGCCCCACGCCAGCTCGCTCGGCAAGGCGGTCGCCGCGTTTCAGCCGGAGGCGGTGCGCGATCACCTGATTCGCAGCTACGGGATTCATCGCTTCACCGAGCACACCATCACCGACGAGATGGAGCTGAAGCGCGAGTTCGAACGCGTCCGCTCGCTCGGCCACAGCACCGATGCCGAGGAGAGCGTGCTCGAAGGACGCTGCTACGGCGCCCCCATTCTCGATGCCTCCGGCCATGCCGC